>JANLWJ010000237.1:0-9758 GCA_031364455.1 Actinomycetes bacterium
CGCAGTCGTTGCTGCAGGATGCCGGTGACGTCGGGGCCACCGGTCAAGGGGACGACCTCCATCCCCAGCGACTCGCGGTAGGCGACGAACCGGTCGTAGAGCGACTCCGGATGCAGCCGCTCGGCGACGGTCGTGAAGGGAACGCCTTGCGTCGTGACCCAGGCACCGCCGTGGTCCCAGTTGCCGAAGTGTCCGAGCACCGCGACGACGCCCTGTCCGGAGGCCAGTGGGTCAAGGAGCCGCTCCGGATGGCTGGCCACCAAGCGGGCCCGGATCTCCGCCCTCGACCACTGCGGCAGGCGAAACGCCTCCCGCCAGTACCGGAGGTACGAGCGCATCGCCTCCCTGGTGAGTTCGGAGAGCTCATCGTCGGCCAGATCGGGGCGGGCCCGTCCCAGGTTGGCGCGCAGCTGCAGCACCCCACGGCCGTCACCGCGAGCGGCTCGGTCTGCCATGACGTCAAACGCCTGGGTCACCCAGGGCTCGGGGAGTCGCTGCGAGAGCCCCCATCCGGCGCGGTACCCCGCAGTTGATGCGGTCGATGTGACAACCGCAACAGTGCGATCACGAGCACCCAGAAGCTGGCCGGTGACCCTCGAGAGCGATGCCACAGGGCTACCGGGGCAGGAGCTGTCGGCGGACCGCCAAGATGCGCTGAACGACGGTGATCCACGCCAGAACAGCGACCAGCCACAGCCCAACATCTAAAAGCCAGGGAAGGTCGAACAGACCGGAGAAGAAGGCGGCAGCCAGAACCAGCACCAGTCGCTCGGTCCGCTCGGCGATACCGGTGCTCGCGTCGGCGCCGAGGCCCTCCGCGCGGGCTCGGGCGTAGGAAACCATCAGTCCGCCGACCAGGGCGGCCAGCGTCACGGCAGCCATTGCGGGGTCGGCACCGTCCCCGGCGAACCAGAGCGCGATTCCACAGAAGATGGCGGCGTCGGCGACCCGGTCGAGCGTGGAGTCGAGGAAGGCACCCCACGTCGAAGGGCGTCCGGCCAACCGAGCCATGGTCCCGTCGAGTGAGTCTGAGAAGACAAACAGAGAGATCACGAGAGTGCCGACGAGGAAGTCACCGCGTGGGTAGAAGTAGAGCGCGGCCGCCGAGGTACCGACCGTGCCGATGACCGTCACCGCGTCCGGGCTCACCTTGAGCGTGAGCAGCAGTTTGGCGACCGGCGTGAAGACTCGACGGGCCACACCTCGCCCCACGTCGGTGACGCCGCCCACCTCGAGCTCCCGCCTATTACGTCGCCACTGGCAGCCTGCGCGGAGCGACCTTCGCACTGCGAGGGTAGCGATGCTGGGCAGCAGCAAGGCGCCCACCTCCGATCGGGACCATCAGGACCATCGGTCACTTGCCCCTGCCGACTAGGGCGAGCAAGGTGGGGGCGTTCACGAGACGGCGGACGCCGGAGAGGTGCAGACCATGGCAGACAAGGGAGGCAGCGCCAGGGGCGCTTCCGGTAGCGGCTCAGGTGGTGGTGCCGGAGGTGCGACAGCAGCGGTCAGCGACCCCAGCTCGATCCGAAACGTGGTCCTCGTCGGCCACAGCGGGGCAGGGAAGACCACTTTGGTCGAGGCGTTGCTGGCCGGTACCGGAACGATCAAGCGCGCCGGACGCGTTGAGGACGGCACCACCGTCTCCGACTTCGACGAGGCCGAGCACCGACAGCAGCGCAGCATCTCCCTCAGCCTTGCGCCACTGACTCACGACGGAGTCAAGATCAACCTCCTCGACACCCCCGGCTACCCGGACTTCGTCGGCGATCTGCGGGCCGGGCTTCGCGCGGCGGACGCGGCGCTCTTCGTCATCGCAGCAACCGATCCCATCGACGGTATGACCCGTCTGCTGTGGGAGGAGTGCGCGGCCGTTGGAATGCCACGTGCTGTTGTTGTGACCAAGCTGGACGCGCCACGCGCCGACTACGACGAGGCGCTCTTCACCGCTCAAAGCACCTTCGGGGATGGCGTCATGCCCCTCTACCTGCCGATGCTCGCCGACGATGACTCTGTCGGCGGCCTGATCGCGCTGCTGTCGCAGCGGGTCGACGACTACTCCTCGGGTACGCGAGTGGAGCGCGAACCGGAGCCCCAGCATGTCGAGATGATCGAACCTGCCAGGGCGGCACTCCTCGAGGCGATCATCGCCGAGAGCGAGGACGAGACCCTGATGGATCGCTACCTCTCCGGTGAGGACATCGAGCTCGAGACACTTATCGAAGACCTTGAGAAGGCCGTCGCACGTGGCTCCTTCTACCCTGTCGTCCCGGTGGCGGCCTCCACCGGAATGGGTCTCCTCGAACTGCTCGAGGTGATGACCCGCGGGTTCCCGAGCCCGCTCGAGCACACCGTTCCACCCGTTGCCACACCGGACGGCGCTCCACAGGGGCCGTTGACCGCAGACCCGGCCGGCCCGTTGGTCGCTGAGGTCGTCAAGACCGTCAGCGACCCGTATGTCGGCCGCATATCACTGGTGCGCATCTTCTCCGGAACTCTGCGCCCCGACATGGTCGTCCACGTGTCCGGTCACGGGTTGGCTGAGCGCGGCCACCAGGACCACGACCTCGACGAGAAGGTCGGTGCGCTCTCCTCCCCCCTCGGCAAGACGCAGCGCAGTCTGGCCAAGGCGGTAGCCGGCGATGTCTGCGCCGTGGCCAAGCTCACCCACGCCGAGACCGGAGACACCCTGTCGGACAAGGAGCGGCCGCTGCTCATGCAGTCCTGGCAGATGCCCGATCCCCTGCTTCCGGTCGCCATCGTTGCGCGGAGCAAGGCCGACGAGGACAAGCTCTCCCAGAGCCTGGCGCGCCTTGTCGCCGAAGACCCGACCATGCGGCTCGAGCACAGCCCAGAGACCGGTCAGGTCGTTCTGTGGACCATGGGCGAGGCACACATCGATGTTCTCCTCGACCGGCTCGCCAGCCGCTACGGCGTCTCCGTCGACACCGTCCCGCTCCGCGTCGCACTTCGAGAGACCTTTGCCGGTACGTCCAAGGGGCACGGGCGTCATGTCAAGCAGTCCGGCGGCCACGGACAGTTTGCGATCTGCCACATCGAGGTCGAACCGATGCCCCAGGGCACCGGCTTTCAGTTCGTCGACAAGGTGGTGGGTGGCTCGGTCCCGCGCCAGTTCATCCCCAGCGTCGAGAAGGGAGTGCGGGCCCAGATGGAGAAAGGCGTCGGAGCCGGTTATCCCATGGTCGACGTCCGCGTCACGCTGGTTGACGGCAAGGCACACTCTGTCGACTCATCCGACATGGCCTTCCAGATGGCAGGTGGGCACGCACTTCGCGATGCCGCTGAGCAGTCGCAGATTCTGCTGCTCGAGCCGGTGGACGAGGTCTCGGTACTCGTCGACGACGACTTCGTCGGATTGGTGATGGGAGACCTGTCCTCGCGCCGCGGCCATGTCGTCGGCACCGAGCCCATCGCTGGTGCCATCGGAGACCGGGGGCGGACATTGGTGCGGGCGGAAGTGCCGCAGCTGGAGATCGTCAGGTACGCCGTCGACCTACGCTCGATGTCACACGGAACTGGCACTTTCACCCGTCGGTACGCAAGACATGATGCGATGCCACCCCAGGTGTCGGCCAAGGTGCTGGCTGGGGCGTCTGAGTAGCTGTGCTGGCCTAGGCTGACGCGGTGACATCACAGGAAGCCGAGCCGACAGCGAGCCCGGAGGTCGAGCCGACAGCCGAGCTCAGCACGACCGGCAAGCGGTCGCGCCTGGCTGTCGCTGCGGTCATCTTCGGGCTCTTGACGGTCGGCGCGTTCTTCGGAAATGACGACTACTTTCCGTTGGGCCCGTTCCGGATGTACGCCACCAGCAGCCAGGCAACCGGCGAGATCGCGGTGGTCGCGCTCGAGATGAAGACGGAGGGCAGCGACTGGACCCTCGTGCGACCGTCACCAGGGACGGTCGGCATGAACGTCGCCGAGTTCGAGGGCCAGCTGCCACGGTTCGAGGAGGATCCTGAGCTCCTGGCCGCTGTGGCCGCCAGCCGATCGGCGCTGCACCCCGACGAGCCCGGGTGGACCGACCTGCGCATCGTCCGACAGGCAACCGTTGTCGTTGACAAGGTGCCGACAGGCGAGGTCATCGAGACAGTGCTGGCCGAGTGGAGCGCTCCACCCGACTCCGGTGAGGCAGGGCAATGAGCACTCCGACTCGTGCCGAACGGCGGCCCGGTGCCGCGATGGGATCGCGGGTTGCCGGTGCGGTGAGTCACTGGTGGTTCATGCCGGTACCGCGCGCCAGGATCGCTGCGTTCCGGGTGCTGGTCTACGCGTTCCTCCCGCTCGACATGCTGGTCCTGCGCCCGTGGGGCGCTGCCCACGGCTACGTCGACCCTGATCTCTACCGGCCGCTGATGATCGGCCGGCTGCTGCCACTCCCGACGCCCACACCGACGCTCGTCCACCTTGTCCAGTACGGGGCTGTCGCTATCTCGGTGGCCCTCGTTGTCCTCATCGCCGGCAACCGCGCACCGCGGGTGCAGACCTGGCTGGCGGCCAGCATCTTCTTGCTCTACCTGGAGTGGATGGTGGTGAGCTTTTCCTACGGGAAGGTCGACCACGACCGTTTCGCTTTCCTCGTAGCGCTCGCCGTCCTGCCGACGGCCGGACGCGCTGCCCTTCGCGACATGACGCCGTCGCAGAGCGCCGGTTGGGCGCTTCGCATGGTGCAGGTGGGCGTTGTGGCGACGTACTTTCTCGCAGCGGTCGCAAAGGTGCGTTTCGGGGGCTGGGGCTGGGTCAACTCCACCACCATCGCCCGGGCGGTGATCCGTCGCGGCACAACGCTCGCCGATCCGCTGCTTCAGATTCCGTGGACGCTGCAGCTGTCGCAGTGGTTCATCCTCACTCTGGAGTTCGTCTCGCCCGCGCTGCTCTTTGTGCGTCCAAAGATCCAGCAGTACGCCGTGGCCTTCTTGGTCTCGTTCCACGTAATGACGTACTTGATGATCCGGATCATCTTCATGCCCCACGTCGTGTGCTTGGCAGCCTTCTTGCCGCTGGAGCGCATCCTGAACCGGCCGACTAAGTAGCCGCATCCCCTGGCCACACCGCGCGGAGAGCGTCACGCGTGTCGTGCAGCGACTGCGGCATCACCTTCGTCTGGGCGACGACCGGCATGAAGTTGGTGTCGCCGCCCCACCGCGGCACGACGTGCTGATGAAGATGGGCGGCGATGCCGGCGCCACCCACAGAACCCTGGTTCATGCCGAGGTTGAAACCGTGAGGTGCCAGCGCCATCTGCAGGGCGGCAATGGTCTGCTGGGTCAGGTCGGCGATCTCATGTGTCTCGTCGGTCGTCAGGTCGACATACCCGGCCACATGGCGGTAGGTGCAGACCAGGGCATGACCGGGGTTGTACGGGTAGAGGTTCAAGACCACGTAGGCGTGAGCTCCGCGCGCCACCACCAGGGATGCGTCGTCAGGCTCACCAGGCGCCCGACAGAACGGACAGCCATCACCTGCGTCGGGAGACTCCGGACGGTTCTCGCCCTGGATGTAGGCGAGCCGGTCCGGAGCCCACAGCCGCTGGATGCCGTCAGGATCAGGCGTCATGGCAGCGCGTACCTAGGCCCGACGCTCGGCCACGTCAGAGACGATGCGGGCCACTGCGTCTGCGACCGGAATGCCGTTCTCCTGTGTGCCGTCACGGAATCGGAACGAGACAGCTTCCTTGCCGACGTCCTCGTCACCGGCGAGCAACATGAACGGCACCTTCTGTTTCTGGGCGGTTCGGATCTTCTTCTGCATCCGGTCGTCAGAGGCGTCCACCTCAACCCGGATCCCCTCGGCCCGGAGCTGTTCGGCGACGCCCTGAAGGTACTCGACGTGTGCGTCCGAGATCGGGATGCCGACGACCTGCACTGGCGCCAACCACGCGGGGAACGCGCCTGCGTAGTGCTCGAGCATGACCCCGAAGAATCGCTCGATCGACCCGAAGAGGGCGCGGTGGATCATCACCGGTCGCTGCCGCGTGCCGTCGGCCGCCTGGTACTCCAGCTCGAACCGCTGGGGCAGCTGAAAGTCGACCTGGATCGTCGACATCTGCCAGGTGCGCCCGATCGCATCCTTGGTCTGAACCGAGATCTTGGGACCGTAGAAGGCAGCCCCACCCTCGTCCATGACCAGGTCGAGGTTCTGTTTCTCCGCGGCCAGGCGTAGGGTCTCGGTCGCCTCGGCCCACTCCGCGTCCTCGCCGACGTACTTCTCGTCGTTGCGTGTGGAGAGCTCGAGGTAGAAGTCGTCCAGTCCGTAGTCACGGAGCAGGTCGAGCACGAAGGTGAGCAGGCTGTCGAGCTCGGCCGGCATCTGCTCCTTGGTGCAGTAGATGTGCGCATCGTCCTGCGTCATCCCCCGTACCCGAGTCAGACCGTGGACGACACCTGACTTCTCGTAACGGTAGACCGACCCGAACTCGAAGAGTCGAAGCGGCAGCTCGCGGTAGGAGCGCCCACGCGAGCGATAGATCAAGTTGTGGAACGGGCAGTTCATCGGCTTCAGGTAGTAGTTCTGTCCTGGACGCCGGACGTTCCCGTCATCGTCGTACTCCGCGTCCAGGTGCATCGGCGGGTACATCCCGTCGGCGTACCAGTCGAGGTGACCGGAGGTCTCGAAGAGCGCCTGCTTGGTGATGTGCGGCGAGTAGACGAACTCATAACCGGACTCTTCGTGGCGGCGCCGCGAGTAGTCCTCCATGACTCGGCGAACGGTCCCGCCCTTGGGGTGGAAGACCGCCAGCCCGGAGCCGATCTCGTCAGGGAACGAGAAGAGGTCCAGCTCGGCGCCAAGACGTCGATGGTCGCGGCGCTCGGCCTCCGCCAAGAAGCTCAGGTGCGCGACCAGTTCGTCCTTCGTCGGCCATACGGTGCCGTAGATGCGCTGCAGCTGCGGGTTCTTCTCGCTGCTGCGCCAATAGGCCGCGGCCGACCGCATCAGCTTGAAGGCCGGGATGAGCCTGGTCGAAGGCAGGTGCGGCCCGCGACAGAGGTCTTGCCACTTGCGTTCCCCGCTCTTGGCGTCGACGTTCTCGTAGATGCTCAGCTCGGCACCGCCGACCTCCATGACGTCATCGTCGACAGCGCCACCCTTGAGACCGATCAACTCGAGCTTGTACGGCTCATCGGCCAGCTCGGCGCGCGCCTCGCTCTCGGAGACGACCCGTCGTCCGAAGCGCTGACCAGACTTGACGATCTGCTGCATGCGCTTCTCGAGGCGCTTGACGTCCTCGGGTGTGAAGGGCGTCTCGACGTCGAAGTCGTAGTAAAAGCCGTCCTTGATGGGCGGTCCGATGCCAAGCTTGGCGTCTTCGAAGGTGTCTTGCACGGCCTGGGCCAGCACGTGGGCACACGAGTGCCGGAGCACGTCCAACCCGTCCGGTGAGTCGATGGTGACCGGGTCGACCTGGTCGCCGTCATCGAGCACGTGGGCGAGGTCGCGTAGCTCACCGTTGACGCGAGCGACGACGATGGCTCGATCGGTGGCGAAGAGGTCGGCAGCCGTGGTTCCCGACGCCACCTGCTGCGGACTGCCAGCAACGGTGATGGTGAGGTCGGACACGGGATGCTCCTCGGGAGTGGCGTGATGTCGGCTTGATCGTATCGAGCCGACCCCCAGCCCCGCCTGTGGCTTACCGCCGCTGTACCCGCATTCGCCAGAGGACCCCGTCGATGGTCACGGCATAGATCTCTCCGTTGTCATCGACGCCGAACGAGGTCGGGCCGCTGCCCGTACCCAGCCGTGCCGGCTGCACGACCCGGCCTGCCCCGGGTCGGTAGAGCCAGACCCTCCTCGTCAGGTAGTCGGAGAAGACGTAGGTGCCGCCCAGCTGTCGCCGGTAGCGATCTCCCCGGTACACGTAGCCGCCGATGATCGACCCGGCCACCTCCTGCGGGACGACGGTCTCGGGCCCGAGGTAGTCGATCGAGCTACGACAACGGCTGGCGTTGTAGGTGCTCCGCCCCTCCTTGCACGACCACCCGAGATGAATGCGACGGGGATGCGGTCCCACCCGATCGATCTCCTCGTAGGCGTCCTGCCCGACGTCTCCGATCCAGAGGTCGTGGTTGCGAGCGTCGAAGCTGAACCGCCAAGGGTTGCGCAGACCCATGAGCCAGATCTCATCGCGGCCGGGTTTGCCGACGAATGGGTTGCCGTGCGGCACGCAGTAACGGCGCTCTCGGCAGCTGCCGTAAGGGTTGATCCGAAGGACCTTGCCGCGAAGGTCGCTCTTGTCACCGGCGGCGTTGAACGGGTCGCCGCCGCCTCCGCCATCGCCGACCCCGATATAGAGCCTCTTGTTCGGGCCGAAGGCAAGCTGGCCACCGAAGTGGTTGTCGTAGGTCGGGTGGTTCACCCGGAGCACCGTGCGCAGAGTCTTGTTCGCGACGTGGTCGGCGCCGGCGTTGCGAGCCCTCATCCGCGCGACGACCACGTCATGGTTCCCGTCCGAGGTGTACGCCACCCAGAGCAGGCCGTCTTTACGAAAACTGGGGCTGAAAGCCATCGACAGCAGCCCGCCTTCGCCACCTGGGTCGATGCGGCCACCAATGGACAGGTAGGGCTTCGCAGCGACCTGCCCGTCCCGAACGATCCGAACAGCACCACCCTTCTGCACGACGAAGAGCCGGTTGCGGCCATCAGGCGCTGAGGTGACCTCGGTCGGCGAGGCCAGCCCGGACGCGACCCGGCGCCACTGTGCTTCGAACCGACGCAGTGGCGCCCTGGCGTCACTTACCCCAGCGTCGGATCGGCCTTCACGGGCGCGGGGAGCGTCCCCGCCCGCTGCACCTGGTGACGCCATTGTGGAAAGGACCAGGGCTGCCGCAGCCACAGTGGAGATGATGACGGGACGAGAGCGGCCTCGAGCCGCGGAGACGGTCACGTGACCATCGTGCGTTGGCGCAGGCGTGATCACAACCACCGAACCGGGGTACCTACGGGCAGGTTTCGCCGACGCACGAACGCGCGGCAGTGAGCCGTTCGTTCAGCGGTGCGACCCGGGGGTCGTTGCTCTCATCGCCATCCCTTAGCAAGTTCACGAGCTGGTATGGGTCGGCTGCGAGGTCGTAGTACTCACGGAGGGTGATCTGGCCGGTCTCGATGTCGTACCACTCGACGTACTGCCAGGTCTCGCCCCTGATTGCGGCCCACGGCCGGAGTTCTGAGTCGTTGCTCTTGAAGTACTCCTGGAGAGCCTCGGTTCGGGGCGCAGCGGTGATCAGTGACTGGCCGTCGAGCGGATACGTCAGGTCGGGTTCAACACCGGACACTTCAAGCGCTGTTGGAAGTAGATCGATTTGGGCCACCAGCTGCGGGGACTCGACGCCTTCTGCGACGTGCCCTGGCCACCGGACGATGAAGGGCACCTCTGTGGACTCCATGTAGGGGTAACGCTTGCCGTCCAGACTGTGCTCGGCCCAGAGATACCCGTTGTCGGACATGAAGATCGCCAGGGTGTCTCTGGTCTCGTCCAGCTGGCTCATCTGCCGGAAGATCGCTCCCGTCATGTCGTCTGACTGACATCAGAGTGCGCAGCATCTTTGCCCGTTCGTTCAGGTAGTCCGCCTCGGGGATGTCTGCGTACCACTGCACCCACGGGGGCTTGTCGGTCGTGTCCGGCTCATTCCAGCTCGGCGGCTTCACCGGTTCAGGGACCGGGGCGTCCTTGTACTTCGGCGACGGACAGTAGTCCCAGTGCGGTGCCTGCGGCGCCACGTACAGGAGCCACGGCTTGTCGTCGG
>JANLWJ010000115.1:0-8938 GCA_031364455.1 Actinomycetes bacterium
GCCCACATCTCACCCGATACCCAGCATCTGTTCCTCGTGGTGCCGCAGGCGAACTGGGGTGCGGGAGGGCGGGCCCGTGAGAAGCCGTTCCCGAGGGTGGCATGTCGGTTGGCTGCATTCTTCGGAGATCCACGTCGAGAGCTAGACGTCGTCAGCGCGCACATCTTCGGATACGGGCAGCTGGACGGGCCGATCACTGACGTCGACCCGAAGTTCTAGCCTTGCGCGTCTTTGAGGACGTTACGCGCGAGGCGCACAAGAGGTTCGTCGATCATGAATCCCTCGACAACATCGACTCCCCCACCATTTGCTGCGTCGAGGACTTGTCGCGCCCACCTCACTTGGTCCGATGAAGGCTTCCAGGTCTCCCTGATGATCCCAACCTGGTTGGGATGAATGCAGGCCTTGCCTACGAAGCCAGAGGCTACGGCATCTAACGATTCTCGCCGCAGCAGTTGATCGTTGTGGAGGTCGAGAACGACCGCATCGATAGCGGTGACGCCCTGTGCTCTCGCGGCCAACAGCACCGTTGACCTTGCTTGCTGTGCGACGCCGAGGTACGAGCCGTCCTCCCGGCGGCTGGCGCGCCCGCCGAGTGAGACCATCAGATCCTCGGCCCCCCACATCAACGCCACAACACGCGGCACCTCAGCGATCGCTGGCGCCTGCAACACCCCGCGCGCCGTCTCGCACAGCGCGATCACCTCGTACCGATCCAGCCGCGCGATCGCCTCCGGATCCTCCGCCTTCGGCACCATGATCCGGCCGTACGCGGTCTGCTCGAGCGCCTCCAGGTCCAGCGCCTGATCCGGCGTCCCGATCGCGTTAACCCGCACGATCACCGCGTCCGGATCCACCGGGTTGTCGATCAATGCCTGTCGTGCAGCCGCCTTGTCCGCCGGAGCGACGGCGTCCTCAAGGTCGAAGATCGCGAAGTCAGCGGCGTCCAGCGCCTTCTGGTACCGGTCCGGACGTGAGGCTGGACAGAACAGGTATGCAGGCCCGGACTCCGGCGCGATCGGCTTCATCGCGGATTCATCTTCCACAGCACGGTTCGCGTCGCTTCAACGACGAGTTCGCCGTTCTGGTTGCGACCCTCGTGTCGCAGGGTCACGACCCCCTGGCCGCTGCGACTCATCGACGGTCGTTTGTTGACCACGACCGTCTCGGCATGCAACGTGTCACCGTGAAAGAGCGGTGCCGGGAAGGCGACCTCGTCGAACCCGAGGTTGGCAACAAGGGTTCCCTGTGTCAGCTGGTTGACCGAAAGCCCCACCACCATTGCGAGCGTCATCATGCTGTTGACCAAGCGGCCGTTGAACTCCTGCTGGGCTGCGTACGTCTCATCGACATGTACGGCTTGCTGATTCATCGTGAGCGCGCTGAACAGGGTGTTGTCGGCCTCGCCGATGGTGCGACCCGGTGCGTGAACGTATCGCGCCCCGACGGTCAGCTCTTCGAACCAGAGACCGCGTTGCCGCACGACCTGCTCCGACGCGTCTTCCATATCGTCCTCCGTTGCGTGCACGTTCAGCCCTTGGCTCGTAGCTGCTCAAGCTTGGCCTGGCACTGTTCGGACACCTCAGCGAGCTCGTCCAACGTGCGGGCGATGTCGCGTTGCCGGGCGGTCAGCTCAGTGCTGATCTCCCCGACCCGTGACACGACTCGCTCCAGCTGCCGGATTCTGCTCGACTCCGCTCCGTGATACATCGAGAGGATCTCAGCAATCTCAGGTAGCGACATACCAAATCGCTTACCCCGCAGAATCAGTTGCATCCGCGTCCGGTCGCGGCGGGTGTAGGTCCGCGAGCCGCTTGACCCGCGAATCGGGTCGATCAGCCCCTCAGACTCGTAAAAGCGAAGCGTCCGCGGCGTGACCTCGAGCTCGGCGGCGAGGTCGCCGATCGTCCAGGTCTGGCGTTCTTCGGTGTCACTCGTCACGTGCCCAGAGTGGTTGCAGTTGACGTTAGCGTCAAGCACCCGTCCGGTTCGAACGGTGGGAGCCCATCGGTAACCGCTATTGCCTGTGGAGCCCGTCGATCACTCAGGGCGCGTCAGGACGTCGAGAAACTCGTGGTTGACGAAGAGGAGTTCTCGACCGACCTTGATGTCACGAAGCATCCCTGCTGCAACCAATGCGTGAAGCCATGACGAAGCGGTCTGGCGAGACACGTCGCAGCGTTCGGCGACTGTTCCTATGCGGCAGTAAGGCTGCTCGAAGAGCACGGCCAAGAACTGCGCATCGCGTCCCCCAGGGGTCGCAACGCGGGCGCGTTCAGCGATGTCTTCCTGACAGGTCCTGATGGATCCGATCTTGCGAGTTGTCGACGTCGCCGAATCGCGGACGGCGTCGAGCATGTAGAGGATCCACTCGATCCAGGCGCCCTCGGCCGTGACGGCTCGCAACAGCCGGTAGTAGTCGTTCTTTCGGGCGATTATCGCGCGTGAGAGGTAGAGGACGGGATCATTCAGAAGCCCAGCCTCGATCAACATCAGGATGTTGATGACGCGGCCGGTGCGGCCATTGCCGTCATGGAATGGGTGTATCGCTTCGAACTGGTAGTGAGCCACGGCCATCCGCACGAGGGGGTCGAGATCGTCCTCGGCGTGCACAAATCGCTCCCAGGCGGTGAGCATCTCGCGGAGGAGATCATCGCCTTCGGGTGGTGCGTAGACAATCTGCCGCGTCGCTGGGTTTGCGATTCGAGTGCCCGGAACCGCACGTACGGCCATCTCCCGACCCTGCAACTGGGAGCAGATGCGCTCGGCCGTCGACGCAGTGAGGGGCCGATTCCGGATCGACTCGACACCGGCGAACAGAGCGCTCCGGTAGCGCAGAGCCTCCTTGGTGGCGTGGGTACCGCCTCCCGACTCAACATGCCTGAAGAGCTCGTCGGCCGTCGTCACGATGTTCTCGATCTCCGAGCTCGCCTGTGCCTCGAGCAGCGACATAGCGTGGACCAGGACGTTGGGGTTGGGTAGTAGTTGCCCGGCCTGAGCGAGTGTGGCCAACGAGGTCCGGGCCTCGATGGTGGCCTTGAGCACCGGTTTGGGCTCCAGGTCGAGCCCTTCCGGAGGCAAGGGCGGAAGGTCGTTGAACGGGGTCTCGGGGCTCCAGGGCACGTGTCAACTCCTTCGACTCGCCCAGACAACATGTTAGCAAATCCCCGAAAACTTAACATATACGTCGGGATATGTCAGGGAACCTCACACATGAGTGGTGCCAGCGCCAGTGCACTGAGACCCCGCCTCCAAGGTCTTGCCAAGAGCGGGACGGCAGGGGGTACCCTGACGTTAACGTAAACGTCAAGCAGGCGACGGGACGGGTGAGAGCATGGGCTTCCAGCTGACTGACGAGCAGCAGGCGCTGCGCGACCTGGTGCGCGACTTCGCCAGGGCGGAGATCACCCCGTACGTCGCCGACTGGGACCGCACCCGCACCTTTCCGGTCGACCTCATCCCGAAGCTCGGTGACCTGGGGCTCTTCGGGCTCACCGCCCCCGAGCGGTACGGCGGCGCTGGCGCTGACTTCACGTCCCTCTGTCTCGCAGTCGAAGAGCTCGGCCGCGCCGACCAGTCCATCGGGATCACATTGTCCGCCGCCGTAGGCCTCGGCATCAACCCGATCCTCACCTTCGGCAGCGACGAGCAGCGCGACCGCTGGCTACCGGACCTCGTCGCCGGACGGGCGCTCGCCGCGTTCGGGCTCACCGAGCCGGACGCCGGCACCGACGCGGGCGCGACGCGCACACACGCCGAGCTGAACGATGGTGACTGGGTCATCAATGGCACCAAGGCGTTCATCACCAACTCCGGCACGGCGATCACCTCGTGCGTCACGATCACTGCGCGCACTGGCTCGCTTCAAGACGGACGCCCGGAAATCTCGACGTTGATTGTCCCGTCCGGCACACCGGGCCTCACCGTCGAGCCCGCCTACGACAAGCTCGGCTGGCACGCGTCCGACACCCACGGGCTCACCTTCGATGACTGTCGCGTCCCGGAGGACGCGCTCCTCGGTCCCCGCGGTGATGGCCTTCGCCAGATGCTCGGCATCCTCGATGACGGACGCATCGCGATCGCCGCGCTATCGGTGGGCCTGATCGCCGCGTGCTTGGACGAGTGCGTCGCCTATGCCGGAACGCGCACGACGTTCGGCGCACCGATCGGATCGCGTCAAGGGGTCGCCTTTCCGATCAGCGACCTCGCCGTCGACCTAGAAGCCGCGCGCCTACTGACCTACCAGGCGGCTTCGCTCAAGGACGCCGGACGTGGCCGCGCCGAGGTGTCGAAGGCGGCCGCCATCGCCAAGCTCTTCGCCACCGAGGCGGCGGTGAAGGCCACCCGCACCGCGACTCAGGTCTTCGGCGGCTACGGCTTCATGGAGGAGTCACCGGTGGCCCGGCTCTATCGCGACGCGAAGATCCTGGAAGTGGGCGAGGGCACGTCCGAGGTGCAGCGCATGGTGATCGCGCGCCACCTCGGTCTGCCCCTCACCACGGGGGCGGCGTCATGACCGAACGCCTCACCGCCCGCGAGCGCGTTGCGCTTCTCTTCGACGCCGGCAGCTTCGTCGAGGACGGCGCACTGGCCAACGCACTCGCCGAGGGTTTGCCCGCTGACGGAGTGGTGACAGGCCAAGGGCTCGTCGAGGGGCGCCCAGCGCTCGTCGTCGCCAACGACTGGACCGTGAAGGCGGGGTCGTGGGGGGCACGCACCGTCGAGAAGATCGCCCGCGTTACCGAGCGCGCGCTCGCCGCAGAGCTGCCGATCTTCTGGTTCATCGACTCCGCGGGTGCGCGGATCACCGACCAGGTCGACCTCTTCCCTGGACGACGCGGTGCGGGACGGATCTTCGCCAACCAGATCGCACTATCCGGCCGGGTGCCGCAGATCTGCTGCCTCTTCGGCCCGTCGGCGGCCGGCGGCGCGTACATCCCTGCCTTCTGCGACGTCGTGTTCATGGTCGAGGAGCGGGCGTCCATGTATCTGGGGTCGCCGCGGATGGCCGAAGTGGTGATCGGCGAGACCGTGACGCTGGAGGAGATGGGCGGAGCGCGCATGCACGCCACCGTCTCAGGCTGCGGCGACAACCTTGTGGCCAGCGACCGCGAAGCAATCGACGACGCCAAGTACTACTTCAGCTACCTGCCGATGCACTGGCGCGAAGGTCCACCGCGGTACGACGCGCAACCGCCAGCCGCCGATCTATCGGCGTCGGTCATCCCCGAGCCGGAGTCGGCGCCGTTCGACATGCACGTCGTGATCGACGGCCTCGTAGATGCCGACTCCTTCTTCGAGCTGAAGCCGTTGTTCGCGGCCGAGCTAGTCACCGGCCTGGCGCGGATCGACGGACGCGCCGTTGGCGTCGTCGCCAACAACTCGGCGGTGCGCGGTGGCGTGCTCTTCAACGACTCCGCCGACAAGGCGGCACGCTTCATTTGGTTCTGCGACGCGTTCAACATTCCCCTGCTCTACCTGGCGGACGTGCCCGGCTTCATGATCGGTGCCGAGGTGGAGCGGCGCGGGATCATCCGGCACGGCGCTCGTATGATCACGGCCGTGGCCGAGGCGACCGTGCCGCAGATATCGGTGATCGTCCGCAAGGCGTATGGCGCCGGCCTCTATGCCATGGGTGGACCGGGTTTCAGCCCCGATGCGTGCCTCGCGTTGCCGACTGCGCACATTGCGGTGATGGGCCCGGACGCCGCAGTAAATGCGGTCTACGCGAAGAAGATCGAGGCGATCGCGGACGCAGAGGAGCGGGCGGCCTACGTCGCAGCGAAGCGCGCTGAGTACGAGGAGGACGTCGACCTCATGCGGTTGGCGTCCGACCTGGTGATCGACGGCATTGTCGAGGCTGCCGACCTGCGCGCAGAACTGGTGCGCCGCTACGCAGCCCTCGACAGCAAGCACCGCCCGCTGCCCGAGAAGCGCCACGGCGTCCCACCCGGTTGAGCGCGGCGCCGGATGCTCTGACGCACGCAACCACCGATCGTCGAGTGGCTTTGAAGTGACCGTTTCGTCCGTCCAGACGCGGCGGAAGCGTCAGTTGAGAGCCAGCCGAGCGTTCAGGCGGTCGGACGCCGCGCGCCCGGGGGAGTCCATAGCGATCCAAGGCGCTCGCGCTGACGCCAGAAGTCAGGCGGCGCGAACTCGATGGGGATGCCAAGGGCCCGCAGCCGCGCGACCTCGGCGGCAACCCTGGCCGGCACCGGGACGTCGGGAAGCGCGCGGAGCTCGGCGGTGACCCCGCTTGGCCAGCCGGCGCCGAGCTGGGCGCGACGCCGTGTGGCGCGTGCGAGGCGGGCGACCATGGTGCTGGCGTCGCTGGCCACGTCGACTGTGCCCCATCGCGCGACTGCGAACCCGAGGTCTTCCAACCACTCGTGGCGTCGCTTTTCGTCCCAGTGGGCCTGGGCGATGTCATCGCGCTTGCGGTACTTGCCCTTGCCGTCGGGTTCGCCGATCACGCCGAGCTCGGCCCACAACTCATCGACGCGAGCCTCGCGCGAGCCCGCGATCAGCGTGACGTTGCAGAGGGGCATGGGCAGCCCCGCCTCGATCCCCCGCCCGCGCGACAGCGACTCAAGCCACGACTCAGACCACGGGTCGGCCAGGTCGATCGCTCGCAGTGCCCTCTCTCGGTGTGTGGCGAACGGCAAGCCCTCGGCGGCAGCGACGAGCGTGTCGGCGTGGATACCCCGCCGCAGCACGGCATCCAGGGTGATCAGCGCGTCGGCCAACGGGTGGGTGGCGGCGATTGCGGCGCAGGTCACCGAGACAGTCGTCACGAGCAGGTCGTCGACCGTCGCAGTGTCGACCGCCGCGACCGGTGCTCGGAGAACCGTCGCGCCAACGAGGCGTCCTGCGCTCGCGTCGCGTGCCACGGCGACGAGGTTCGGGATGGCTCGCACGGGCAGCTGCCACGCGATCGCCGCCGTGATGTCGATGCCGACCGCGTTAGGGGCCACCAGCTGCGCGCCGAGCAGCTGCATAGCGTGGCGTATCGGGTCGGGCGCTGCGCTCCATGCTGCCGGGTCGAGGTAGACGCCGCGGTACGGCCGCCGAAGCATGCCGCGTTGCACGGCTAGTCGGCACTGGCGCGCGGTCAAGCCCACCGCGTGCAGCTGCGCGGTGGACGCGACACCGTGCTGCGTCGAAAACAGGCCGGCAGCCTCCGGCGGTAGAGAGCGCAGCATTGCCACACGGTGCCCGAAGTACTGCCGCAGCGTGCGGCGTCCGACGTGGCTGTGGACAATGGGCGAGCCCGGCGACTGGCTCTGAACTGACGCTTCGTTCCCTGACCTCTGGCCAGAATCGTCAGTTGAAAGCCGCTGGACGCCGAACGTGGCCATTGCCGGCGGCGGATCTGCCCGCTGAGCTGGTGATCGCTATACGGCGCTGGACCGCAACGTGCGGTGCATGCCGCAGAAGCAGCACGGCGTCACACCCGCCTAGGGCACCCGACCACCATGCTCGCTGAGTGCACCCCCATCGACACTTAGGCTTATCAAGGGCATGCCTGGTTGACGCCTAGGCGTGCCGAGCACGGGGGATCGCACACGTAAGACTTCTGTAGTCGGATCCGGAGCGCTTTGCGTGCAACGGTCTCGGACCTAAGTGATACTGCCGACATGACCACGACCCGAGCGCGGGCGAGACCGAAGGTATGGCCGAGGTTCAGCAGCCCCCTCCGGTCGACCGCTGTCACGGCGAGACTCGGACGCGTTCTGGGGATCTGCTTCGCGACCTGTTTCGTGACCGGGATGCTGAGCCACTATCAATACGGCCCGTGGTCGTGGCTTCCCGAACCGGCCAGCCCGGTCTGGGGGTATCGCCTGACTCAAGGCCTGCACGTCGTTACCGGCATAGCGGCCATCCCCCTGACCCTCGTCAAGTTGTGGTCGGTGTACCCCAACCTCTTTCGTTGGCCTGCTTTGCGGTCGGTCAAGCACGCAGCTGAGCGAGTATCGGTCGCCGTTCTGGTCAGCGCCTCCTTGGTGCAGCTGTGCACCGGGTTCCTCAACGTGCTGGGCTGGTACGTCTGGCCATGGGACTTCGTGTCGGTGCACCGCTTCTTGGCTTATGTGGTGATCGGATCGATTCTGCTGCACATCGGGATCAAGCTGCCTGATATCAAGTACGGGCTGCAGGCGAAGGTGGCCGACGCCGACGTCCTCACCGAGATCCCGTGGAGCGACAATCCTGAGGCTCACTCGAACGCGGGCCCCGTCGCGCCTCCGTCCACACCTGCGATCACTCGACGCGGGCTGCTGGTCGGTACCGGTGCGGGGGTCGGGATCGTCGTTGCGACCAGTGTGGGCCAGACACTCACCCCGCTCGAACCAATCGGCCTCTTGGCGATTCGCGAACCTAGCAAGGGACCGCAGGGGGTGCCGGTCAACAAGACTGCTTCCTCGGCTGGCATCACCGAAGCCGACGTCGGCAGTGGCTGGATGTTGACGGTGCAAGGGCCAAGCCCGTTCTCCATGACCCTCGACGAGATCGAGGCGATGTCAGAGCACGTCGAGAACTGGCCGATCAACTGCGTTGAGGGTTGGAGTGTCACGGCCGAGTGGCGGGGGCTCCGGCTCCTCGACTTGGTGACCCGCGCCGGCGGCAGTGCCAGCTCGCGGATTCGGCTGTCGTCTGTGCAGGAGGGCGGCTACAACGAGTCGTACCTGGTAGGACCGCAGGTGTCGGTGGCACTGCTCGCGACGCATGTCAACACCGAGCGCTTGAATCTCGACCACGGCTACCCGTTGCGCCTCATCTCCCCCAACCGCGCAGGCGTCCTCAACACCAAGTGGCTTACCCAGGTCGAGGTGACCTGAGATGAGGCCTTGGCGTATCTCTCTTGCGGTGGCCGGCCTCCTGCTCGGGCTCTTCGGTGCGATGAGGCTGCTGACTGAGGTTCCGATCGACATGCTCGTCG
>JANLWJ010000087.1:0-5901 GCA_031364455.1 Actinomycetes bacterium
GAGGCCCGGCCGCACCTCGAGGCGCTCAGAAGATGAGGCTGAACGCACTGTCGATCACGTTCTTGAGCAGCTCCTGCACCCAGTCACTTCCCAGAAGCTCGAGCAACGTCCCGGCGAATCCACAAGCGGCGACGGTTCCGACGGCGTACTCAGCGGTCGTCATCCCGTCGTCGCGGGTGAGCCGCCGGCGCACTTTCTCGATCATGGGCCCTCCATGGTCCGACAGCCGGTCGGTACGGACGATCTGGTCGATCGCGTCCGCAGCGTGCCGCGTCCGGTGACAACCGCGCGTGGCATCGCGTCCGACTGCGGACAACTCGACGATCTCCAGCATGTGGATGACTCATCCGCCCACTCCGAACAGCGACAGCACCAACGGAACGACAGCGATCAGCACGAATGCCGGAAGGAAGCAGAGGCCGAGCGGGCCGGTCGACCGAACCCCGAGCGTGCGTGCAGCGTCCATGGCGACCACCCTGGCCTGCTGCCGGTGCTGGTCGGCCAGCGACCACAACTGAGGCGCTACCGGAGCGCCGGTGACGTGCGCTCGGCTCAGAACAGCCGCCAGCGACCGAAGGTCACTTGATGGAACGAGCGACCACGCCTCAGCGACGTCCGCCCCAACGCCGAGCGCACCAGCCACCCGGGAGAAGTCATCGGCGAGCGGTCCGCCAAGCCCATCGGCGACCGCGCGCAGCGCTAACTGCTGTGACGCGCCGATCGATAGGCACGATGCAAGTACCTCGACTGCGATCGGAAGCTCCAAAGCACGTTTGGCCGCGACCACCCGGTCGGGCGCGTCTCGAGCCGACTGTGCGTGTCGGTACACAACCAAGGCCAGCGCTGCACCGACAACAGCCCCAGGAACGCCGTCCACCACGACCATGGCGGCCAGTGCCGCACCTAGCGGCGCTACCCAAGGGGCCAGTCGTCGTCCGCTACCCGATGTTTGGGGCACGACTCGGCCTCGAACGAATCCCGACGCGGGATGCCAAGCCACGGCGGCAAGGGCAGCGAGGAGGGCAGCCGGCAGTGACCAGGCGATCACCAGCGGAGTGTCTTCCGCACCGACTCGACCTGGTGGGTGAGCCACCACCAGCCGGCCACAGCGAGCGCCGCACCCGCTGCCAGGCACGCGGCACCAACGGCGGTCCCACGAAGAACTTCGATGGGCTTGGCCCCGAGAACGTGGCCCATCGCAACCGCCACAGCCGGCAGGGTGGCAAGCACGGCAGCCGTCGCCCGCACCGAGGCGAGCTGCCCGTCGACCTCGGTCGCCACCTCGTGCTCGTGCCGCATTGCCTCGCCGATCCGGTCGAGCGCGTCGGCCAAGCCGGCGCCAGTCGAGTCGGCGACCCGCCAACAGATGGCAACCGCAGCCATTCCGCCCCACCCGGGCACGTGCGACCACCGGTTGAGCAAGGTCGCAACGTCCGCGCCGGGAACGTACCGACCGGGGAGCGAGCCACTCCACCCAGACAGCACTGCGTGCACCGCCCCATCAGGTGTCTGGCCCGAGCGCAGCTCGCTGGCCAGCGCAGCGGTCAATGCCCCGACGGTGCGCGCCTCCGAGATTCTCACTCTTCGTCGCCGCCAGCTCGACAGCGACTGCGCCACCCCCGCTGGTCGACTGCGTAGCTCACGAAACGGCCCGCGGGCCGGACGCGCCGGTATCCAGCACCAGACGGCCAGCGCTGCGCAGCCGGCTGCCGCTGCCTGGAGAAGGTTCATGGCTGGCCCGCTCCGCGCGGGCCAGCCGGCGATTCGGCGTCATGGTTGCGAACAGTCCCGTCTGCTGCTGCGGTGAGCTGTGGTTCGACCCGTACCGTGTCTGTCGCATCGATCACTGCAGCGAGAGTGGAGACGTATCGGTGGCCGTCGGGAGCACGCTCCAAGTGCACAACTGCATCGATCGCAGCCACAACGAGGCGGTGCAGCGCCTCGCGCCGCAATCCGCCCAAGGCCGCCAATGCCTCAAGGCGAGGCACGACGTCTACGGCGGAGTTCGCGTGCACGGTGCCACAACCCCCGTCATGGCCGGTGTTGAATGCGGTCAGCAGGTCGATGACCTCCGCGCCCCGTACCTCGCCGACGACAAGGCGATCCGGGCGCATACGCAGGGTCTGCCGAACCAGGTCTTGCATCGACACGGCACCAGCGCCCTCGATGTTCGGTGGGCGGGTCTGCAGTAGAACGACGTGGGGATGTAGCGGCGCCAGCTCGCGGGTGTCCTCGACGACCACGAGCCGCTCCTCCGGGCTCACGACACCGAGCAACGCATTGAGCAGCGTCGTCTTTCCTGAGCCGGTGCCTCCGGTGACCAAGAACGTGCGACGACGACTTACCAGCTGGCGGAGCGCCGGCTCGAGGTCGCGCGCCACCATCCCGGCCGCGACCAGGTCTGCGAGAGTCCACGCGCGGTGCCGGGGGACGCGAAGGACCAGGCTGATCCGGTCGGCCAGCGGCGGAAGCATCGCGTGTAGTCGAACACCGTGGGCGAGCGGGGCATCGACGAACGGAGCCGCATCATCGAACCGACGACCAGCCGAGCTCGCCAGTCGCTGTGCCAGACGTCGCACCGCAGCATCGTCGGTGAACCGGATCGGTGTCAGCCGCGTCCCGCCTCCGCGATCGACCCAAACCTCGGCTGCGCCATTGACGGTGATGTCGGTGACGGCTGGATCGGCGAGCAATGGCTCGAGGGGGCCGTAGCCCTGGAGATCTGCAGAGAGCGAAGACGTGAGCCGCTGGAGCGCAACGTCATCGACGACGTGTCCGGTCGAGTGCACAACAGCGCGGATCGATTCGGCGTCGACCGGACGGGCATCGAGCAGCAGACCGCGTCGGACGTCAGCTGTGATGCTCACGATCAGGCCGCCGCTTCCGCGGACGCGTCGAGTAGTTCGGCGCAGACACGTCGCCATGCCGACGACGATGGGGGCGGACCACCGAGCTCTTCGGTGACTCGACGTCTTCGGTCGTCGAGGAGCACCGCCGTCACCGGGACTCCGAGCGCGGCTGCAAGGTCGTCAGGCGATAGCCCACCCGGCGCAGGCTCGCGGGCAACCAACAGGGGTGACACGTGTGCGGGCACTCTGCGCAGCAGCCGCCGGGCTGCAGCGACAGCCCGCACCCGAAGGGGGACGACCAGCACCAGCTGTTGACACTTCGCCAGTGCAACCGCCGCCCGCGAGTCAGCCACCCGACCGCCATCGACCACCACAAGGCCGGGTGGGCGACACAACGCGTCCAACACATGGCTTACTGCCGAAGGCCCTGGCTCAAGGTCATTCTCGGTCGGCCAGCTGAGCAGCGGCAGTCCGGAAGCGCTGGGGAGAGCGTCCAGCAGGACGCGGTCGTCGACCCGGCCGGTGATGCCGGAGAGCTCGTCCCACCGCGCACCGATGGCGCTCTCTGCACCGAGCATGAGGTCGAGCCCGCCGCCAAGCGGATCAAGGTCGACCAGGACCGCCCGCAATCCAGCTTGGCTGGCGTATTGAGCTAGCGCCGCGGCGAGGGTGCTGGCTCCCGCTCCCCCGACCGCCCCGGCAACCACGACGAGATCAGCGGTGGGGTCCGCATCCAAGCTGCGACCGAACCGTTCGAAGAGCCAGGGAGCCCCCTCAGGGAGCTCCACCACGTGCTCGGCCCCAATCGCAACCAGGGGTCGCCAGATGGTCGGGTCTTCGATGGCTCGAGACACGACAACGAGACCAGGGCGCGGCACCGGCAGCGAGCGCAGAGCTGGCTCGACCATGGCCACGTCCAACAGCACCAGGGGAGCTGTTGACCACAGGGCGGCCGCTGCCCCGATCTCGGTGGTGACGGCCAGTTCGACCTGCGCCTCGGCAGCCACCGCGAGCACGGCCTCCTGAAGTCCGCTGTCAGCGGTCACCAGCAGAGGGCGGGCGGTTGGGTGCGACATGACGGACTCCTCACGACGGGGAGCGCCAGCGTGGCCAAGTAACGGCGCCGAGCGGCGGCGGAAGCGCCACGACTGGGGACAACTGAGCCATCCGGGAGGTGTGGACGGTGTTGTGTGAAAGGGGCGGCGCGCGAGCGGCTGTCCCGCCTGGGCCTGACTCCGGACATGCGACGACCCCCGCCGGGGGGATAGCGGGGGCCGTCTAGGCGCTTGGCCCCGGGGGGAGGGAGCCAGGCGCGTTCTGGACCGCGGAGGACCAGATGACAACATCGTGTACCCGAGTGGCTACAGAGCGCAATCGGGTCAGGCCAACCGGCAGCACCCGACGCGGAGAACCACCCAAACGGCCCAATCCCAAGTAGCCCCCTTGATGCTGCCTATTGTCGAGTTGATGACTCGATCAGCAGCCTTCTTCGACCTGGACAAGACGATCATCGCCAGGTCGAGTTCTTTGGCGTTCAGCCGGCCGTTCTACGCCAGCGGACTGATCAACCGCCGCACCGTGCTGCGCAGCGGGTACGCCCAGTTCGTCTACCTCGCCGGTGGGGCCGACCACGACCAGATGGAGCGGATGCGCCAGTACCTGCAGTCGATGGTCGCCGGCTGGCCGGTGGCCCAGGTGCGCGAGGTCGTTGCCGAGACGCTGCACGAGCTGATCGACCCGATCGTCTACGACGAGGCCGTCACATTGATCGAGGAGCACCGCGAGGCAGGACGCGACATAGTGATCGTCAGTTCGTCGGGCGCCGAAGTGGTCGAGCCGATCGGGCAGATGCTCGGCGCCGACCGAGTCGTCGCAACGCAGATGGTCGTCGAGGACGGCAAGTACACCGGTGAGATCGAGTACTACGCCTACGGACCGACCAAGGCGGACGCCATACGCGAGATGGCTGAGCAGCACGGTTACGACCTCGAAGCGTCCTACGCATACAGCGACTCCCAGACCGACCTGCCCATGCTCGAGACGGTCGGGCATCCGACCGCGGTCAACCCCGACAAAGAGCTCGCCCGCGTGGCCGCTGAGCGCGAGTGGCCGGTCCTGCGCTTCGATCGGCCCGTCGCGATGCGCCGACGCCTTCCTTCGGTACCTGAGCTCCCCCACCTGTCCGAGCTCGACACCCGGCAGCGGGCCTATGCGGGTGCGTCAGTTGCCGTTGTGTTGGTAGCTGCGGCGCTCGTGGTCGCCGTTGCGGCGTCCCGACGCCGCCGCGTGGCGTAGCCTCCGCCGGCTGCCGACGACGGCGACAGGGGATGGCAGCGACAGAGAAGTGAGCGACAAGGTGTCAGCGACAGAGAGTGCGCGCGAAGGCAGCGCCACGCTGCACGGACGCGGCGTGGAACGTCAGCCACAGCTCTAGTCCGGCCGAAGTCCCGCCGGCGAACGCCTCGAGCGCTTTGCGGTAAGGATCAGCGCCGAGCTCGAGCAGCCCCATCTCCGGAACCGTCAGCGCATCAGGGTCGACGCCCCGGGAGACCAGCACAAGGCGGGACGCGGCTCGTGCCACCAGATCGTCGGCCGAACCGAAGGGCTGCAGCGAAATGAGCTCGGCGTGCACGACTCCGGCGACGAGAACCCCTGGTGCATCGGTCGCGGTGACCACGTCGGCCAAGGTCGTCAGCCGCTCACTGACACCGGCATCGGCGCGCGGGCGTCCAAGCTCGTCGGCCGGTACCCGACCGGACATCGCCACCGTGTGCAGCTTGGCAAGAGCCTGCAGCGGTGCCCGCTTCCAGGTGTCGGCGAGCCCCCCGACTTCGCCAGCCACCTGAAGGGCCGAGTGCGCAAGCCGTCCGCCTTCGTCATCGCCGAATGGTGGCTCGAAGTCGTCCCATGCGAGGTCGGCTCCGGCCAGCTGCGCCGACGCCCACGCCGACCGCAGTCGCGCCGCCGCCCGCACCTCTCCCCGCTGGCGCCTGAGGGCCGGCTCGCGCAGCAGTCCGTCCATCGCAGCCCGGCTGGCATCGATCGCCTCGGC
>JANLWJ010000148.1:0-2451 GCA_031364455.1 Actinomycetes bacterium
GAGCGCACCGCCAGCGCAATCACGCCGTTGCCTGCCTGAGGACCACCGCCCCTGGTTTCCCGCCGCCGAACAGAGTGAACTAGAGGAACGCAGTAGGAGGCTTCGCGATACGCGAACCTTTAGGTTAAGGCTGGGTGAGGAGTATGTGGCCGCAGCAGGTTCTGCACGCTCGATGCGCATCGATGCTCGAGGGGACGCCGGCTGGGAGCCGGCTGTCACCATCTCGGTTGTGTTGGAGAGCGAGTGCAGAGTCGCAACGGCCCCGCCACCCTCGTCACTTCCTGCGTCCCCAAGGAGTAAGTCCCGTTCTGACGCCAGATCGCCGTTGACCCCTCGAGCAACGTCGTGCTGGCCGCGAACGGGCAGGGGAAACTTGCTGCTACGTCTTACCGTCGAGTTCCTCACTCATCTGGTTCGACCCGGCGTCCGCGCTTGATCTCGCCGCGCCGTTTCTTCTGGGTGATCCGTCGTTCCACGGCACCGCGCGTGGGTTTTGTAGCACGCCGGGGTCGCGGGGGAGGCGCCGTGGCTTCGCGCAGCGTCTCGGCCAACCGCTGTTCAGCAGCGCGCCGGTTGAGGTGCTGGCTGCGCTCCTCCTGTGCGGTGATGCGGAGAACGCCGTCCACGAGGCGGTCGCCGAGGCGCTCGATGGCACGCCTGCGCCAGATCGGCGGCAGCGAAGGCGAGTGTGCAACGTCGAACAGCAACTCAACGCGCGAGTCGGTGGTGTTGACCGACTGACCCCCTGGTCCGCTCGACCGCGAGAACTTCCACCGCAGCTCGTGGGAGGGGATCACCACGGACCCGCGCACGGGGATACCGGCGCTCACGGCCGTCCCCGAAAGGTGCGCGGTAGGAGGGGGATCGCGAGGTACACACTGGACAGTGTGCCGTGAATCGACCGTGTGTCGTCTGTAGCGTGGCCCCATGGTGATTGCCCTGATTGGGGGCACGGGGCGCACCGGTGCGCTGGTTCTGGACGAGCTGCTCCTCCGCGGGCATCGAGTTCGAGCGTTGGTGCGTGCTGATGGCCGGGTGACCGAGGGGAGCTCGGTCACCACTGTGGTGGGGGACTGTCGAGATCGAAGCACCTTGCGCGTCCTTGTAGAAGGTGCTGACGCCGTCGTCTCCGCGCTGGGTCCACGCGGGCGTGAGGAGACCTTGCATCGCGACACCGCCCGGGCTCTCGTTGCCACGATGCCGACAGCTGGCGTACGGAGATTCGTTGGGATCAGTGGGATGGCCGTTGCCGTGCCAGGGGATCAGCGGTCAATGAGCTCTGCTGTGGCGACGCGGATCGTGCGTCTAGTCGGTGGTCCGTTGGCACGCGACAAGCGTGACGAGTACGCAGTCTTCGCCGCAAGCGACCTGGACTGGACGCTTGCGCGACCCCCTCGACTCGTCGACGGCGAGGAGACGGCCCACGTCGAGCACGCTGCCCATCGGTCGACGCGATCGTCAAAGATCGTGCGGGCCGACCTCGCCACCTTCCTCGTCGACGTCGTCGAACACGGTTGGTACGTGCGGCAGGCTCCCTTCGTTGCGACCGCAAAGCACTGAGGCACCCAGATCGTGAAGGATCACAGGGGCTATAGCCCTCGCGGAGCTACACGTTGTGTCGGTGTCGAGGTCTTAACCTGCGAGCAGTTCGTCGAGGCGCTCGTACCCTTCGCGGACGCCTGACTCCATGCCGCTTGCCACGAAGGCGTCCCTGCCATCGAACGAGTCGACCAACGAGGTCGCCATGAGCCGCGTGCGTCCGTCCCCGAGGTCTTCCAACACGAGTCGCTCGAGGGCCACCGAGTCACGGAACCCCTCGAAGCAGAAGGTCTGCACGATCAACTCGTTCGGGCGGACCGCATGGAAGCAGCCGAAGAATCCGTAGTTGTCGTCGCCGCGGCTGTGGACGTAGCGGTACGAGCCGCCGGTCCGGCAGTCGTAGTGGTCGATGGTCATCACCAGGTCGCGGGGCCCCAGCCATTGTGTGACTAGTTCGGGTTCGGTGTGCGCGCGGAACACGCTCTCCGGCGGAGCGTCGAAGACACGGGTGATGCGCACCAGCGGGACGTTGGGGTCGGCAACAATCTCGGTCTCATGGGCGGTCATCGTGGCCTCCTTGGTCAGCTGCGGTGGTCGGGGGTGTTGTTTCGGGTGGAAGGGTCGCAAGAAGTCCGTCAAGGCGCTCGTAGCGCTCCTGGGCCTGACGCCGGTAGCGCTCGAGCCACTTGGTCATCAGTTCGAAGACCTCCACCTCCAGGTGGACGGGGCGCCGCTGCGCGTCACGGGTGCGCGAGACGACGCCGGCGTCCTCGAGCACCTTCAGGTGTTTGGACACCGCCTGCAGTGAGACGTCATAGGGGGCGGCCAGCTCTCCTACCGTGGCGTCGGCGACGGTGAGCCTGGCGACGATGTCGCGGCGGGTCGGGTCGGCTAGTGCTGCGAAAGCCTGGG
>JANLWJ010000154.1:0-2027 GCA_031364455.1 Actinomycetes bacterium
GTCGACGCGCAGGGATTCGACCCCATGATGCAGTACTTCGTCGATGGCAAGGTCGACGCATTCCTCGCGTTTCCACCGCAACCGCAGTACCTGCGTGCGCGGAATATCGGACGGGTTATAGTCAACACCGCACAGGATCGCCCCTGGCAACAATACTTTTGCTGCATGGTGGCGGCGCGCAAAGACTTCGTGGCCAAGAACCCGGTCGCAACGAAGCGGGCGGTTCGCGCCATCCTCAAAGCCACCGATATTTGCGCGCGGGAGCCGGAGCGCGCCGCCCGCTACATCGTCGCCAAGGGCTACGAGCCGCGCTACGAGGTGGCTCTGGAGGTAGTGAAGTCTCTCTCCTACAACCGCTGGCGTACCTACGACCCGGAGGACTCCTTGCGCTTCTTCGGTGTACGCCTACACGAAGCGGGGCTGATCAAGACCAGTCCGCAAAAGCTCATCGCTCAAGGCACGGATTGGCGGTTCCTGAATGAGCTGAAGAAGGAATTGAAGGCATAGGGAGACAGACATGGAGAAAAGGAGACTTGCCAGGTGGGATCGCCGCGAGTTCATCAAGGGCGTATCGGCATTGGTCGGAACTTCGGGATTGCTTGGTTATGACATTCGCCCCTCGGCCGCAGAACCGCCGCTGGAGACGACCAAGATCAGGATCCACGAAAACGAGCTCACGTGCATAGCGCCGCAGCTCGTCGCACAGGAACTGCTGTACGCCGAGGGATTCACAGACGTGCGATACGTCAAGTACCTGAAGGACACTCAGCACTGGCCCCCCGAGGATCTTCTTGCCGGGGAAGTCGACATCACCTTTTCGTTCACGCCTACCGACATTGGATTCATCGATGCAGGAGCGCCGGTCGTGATCCTGGCGGCGGCCCACACAGGCTGCGTGGAGCTGGTGGCGAGCGACCACATCCGCTCCACCCGTGACCTCAAAGGCAAGACTGTCGGCATCGACACCGATACGCGAGTCTTCATCTCCATGTTTGCGGCGTACGTGGGCCTGGACCCCCAGAAGGACATCAACTGGGTCTCCATCCCGTTTAACGAATGGGTGCCACACTTCACCCAAGGGAAGATCGACGCGTTCATGTGTAGTCCTCCGCTTTCGCTGGAACTGCGGCACAAGAAGCTTGGGCATGCTCTGGTCAACACGACCATCGACAAGCCCTGGTCTCAGTATTCTTGCTGCCTGATCGCCAGCACCAAGGAGTTCGTCCGCAGGTATCCGGTGGCCACGAAACGGGCGTTGCGGGCGATCCTCAAGGGCGTGGACCTGTGCGCCCTTGAGCCAAGCCGAGTCGCGCACTTCATAGCCGACCGAGGTCTGGCGAGCTACGACATAACGCTCCAGGGACTTCGCGAACTGCCGTACGGAAAATGGCGAGAGATCAACCCGGTCGATTCATTGCGCTTCTGGGCCCTGCGGATGCACGACGTCGGAGCGATCAAGATGAGTCCGCAGCAGATCATTGCGCGGGGCACCGACTGGCGGTTTCTGAACGAGCTGAAGAAGGAACTCAAGGCGTGAGGCGCGGGTCTGATTCAGCGCTGGCGCTTCGAGCCGAGCTTGGTGAGAGAAGAACCGCGGCTCGCCTGCTCGATCAGAGTACGCAACGCCCTGCGCCTTTCGGTAACCTGCCGCCTCAGTTGCGGCCAGCGGCGCTGTTGAAATTGCGGGACGGGAATGGACTTGACGGGTATCGCCTGAAGCACGTCCACCTGGAATTCTATGAAGCAGCGCTTGCCTGGCTCCGACAGCGCCAGCTCGCCCAAACGTTCGACCAGCCTCAAACCCTTCCTGACCCCATTGGCTTCCTGGAGGACGCGTCTGATGTGCGAACGCACGACCCGGACGGCAAGCTGGGCTTGCGCGATGCCGAACCGGTCGCGCTTGCTCGGGAGCAATACGAGGTTCTTGATCCGGCTCTCCAGGCAATAGACGGGGTGCATCACGCGCACCAGCAACTTGCCTTGCAGGTCCTTGATCTCGATGGCGTTGCGGCGCACATCGCCGTCGC
>JANLWJ010000178.1:0-4115 GCA_031364455.1 Actinomycetes bacterium
TGCTAACTTTCCGGTGGCGTCCATGCCAATGCATCAATTAGATAATTGCATATCGTCACATCCGGCCCCCATCCATCGCCACTTTCAGAATCGTCTAGTGCGCGCTGGATGACATCCCTCAGTTTGGCTATTTCCTCCAGCAGCGGCCACCACGTAACAGGCACTTTTTCTGAAATCCCGGAAGTCGAACCATCAGCGCGTTCATGGACGAATAGCCATGTTGGCGAACGGTTGCCACGGTAGAACCATTGGTCGCCAATCTTGAACTTATGCTCGAGCTTGGCGTTGAGGGAGGCTAGGCGGGAGTTCATACTTTCTTTCCGATCACACGAAGTACATCGTTTAATCTGGCCTCCTCGATCATCCATTGTGGCGCTGACGAGATGGCGCGCGATCTTGCCTCCCGGAGATGCTTGGCACGGTCAGTGTTGTAATCAGGATGTGAGGGGTCGTAAATCCACTTCATATGCTCGTCCGGCTCAAGAGATAGTCCTTTCACGTCCCCACCTTCTTTCCGATTGCGGCGTACATACCGCATTCTTTCTCATGCATCCGTATCAGTGCCATGCCAGTAGAAAATAGCGGATCGCGGCAATGGTTTTTTAGACTGCTCAAGGTACTTGGCGGAATCCCGACTTTTGCGGCAATCTGATAGTTCGTCAGGCCGGTCTTGCGTTGGATATCAAAGATCATTTCGCGGAAGTCGTGGGTCATGCCGCAAACAATCCATGCTGTTCGCTACCTGCCTGCTTCAGATTCTTGCAAGCCTGCATCCAGTACGACGCCTTCAACTCCGAGCCGAGGAACTTGCGGCCCATCTTTATCGCCGTGTAGCCTTCCGATCCGATGCCGGCGAACGGGCTGAATACGGTATCGCCGGGATTGCTCCACAGTTTGATAGCCCGTTCGATTACTTGAAGTTGCAGCGGGCAGATATGCCGTTCATCTTCGTTCTCGCGTGCTTCGCGGTAGGAGATCGTATCTGACGGGTTAATGTCCATCCAGACAGGAGATGCGTAGTTCTGCCAAAGCTGCACCGGGAAGTCCTCTGGCGTATGCGTGACTCGCTCAGGGTTCTCCCCTGGCTTGCGCATGGTGACCAAGTAGTCCGGGATACCCTGTCTGCTCATGCAGGAATCTTTCTTGATCTGCTTCCATAGCAGCCCGAGTGCCTTTGTGCGCTGCATGGCGGTTACCGGGTCTTTCCAGATGCAGACTTCGCTATGAAAAATCCAGCCTTCTTCTTCGTGAAGCCGGATCAATTCTCCGCGAAAGTCGCGCAATCCGATAACGCCGTCACGCTGTTTACTTGTCGGGAGATTCATGCAATGGAAACTGACCAAACGGCCCGGCATGGTGGCACGGTAAAGCTCTTTCACCATGAATCGATACTGCGCCATGAACTCATCCGAGTCTTTGCAGTTGCCCATATCGCGGTCGCTGTTCGAGTAGGTATAAAGCGAGGCGAACGGCGGCGAGTAGATCGTATAATGCAGGCTGTCGTCTGGAAGCTCTTGCGCTACTTCCACACAGTCGGCAAGATGCAACTTCCAGTCATCGCCGCTTGCAACGTCACGCACGTATCCAGCCTTTTGTCGAGACATGCCGCGTATCGCATCCGTGTTCAGGTCTTTCATATGTTCGACCATGTTTTCAGCCATCCTCATTGCGTCCGCCTCTTTGCGTTTGATGTTGGCAACGACCGCGCCCTCGGTTTCCGCCGTAATGACGTACACGTTGACGGGCTTCTTCTGTCCGAAACGCCAGCAGCGGCGCACGGCTTGGTAAAACTGCTCGTAGGAATCCGACAGCCCGACGAATGCCATATTGTTGCAGTGCTGCCAGTTCATACCGAATCCCGCTATTGACGGCTTGGTGACTAGACAACGTACTGTGCCAGCCGTGAACCCGAGCATGGATTTTTCCTTATGCTCATTCGAGTCCGAGCCTTTGACCTCGATCGCTCCGGCAATCGCTGACTTGAGTTGTGCGCTCTCGTCATTCAGATTGCACCAGACCAGGAACGGCTCATCTGTGGCATTGGCAACGGCCGCACAGTCTGCAACACGCTCCGCAATCGTATCGCGCCTAGCGGATAATCGCTCCTGCAATGTTGCTGCTTCAACTGCGAAAAGGAATCCTGTTGTCGGCTCATCCACCTTGACGGTGATCTGATGCATGACCAATTCAGGCAAAACGAAGTCGCCATCGTCGTACCCAAGGTCTGAGGGTTTACGAATGCAGACCGCCCATGATGCCAGCCACTTCCAGAACTCCGTCTCTGCATGGCCTTTCAATCGCCACTTCTGCGTCTCGCCACCATCATGCACAAAGAACATGGAAAGCATCTCGACGCGCGACATGACGCCGAGAAACTCGGCATGGTTGCCAAGCTCCATGTAATCGTTCGGGGCAGGTGTCGCGGTACAGGCAAGCCTAAACGGCGTCTGTGCGAATGATTCAATTATCGTCGTGCGAGTCTTGCCATCGTAGGACTTGAGAATGCTGGACTCATCAAGAACGACGCCGGTAAAGTAGCTCGGATCAAAGTGTTCGAGCATTTCATAGTTGGCAATGGTGATACCCGACAGAACATCGGCCTGCTTACGTGCATACCGGACTTCAATGCCGAACTTCTCACCTTCGCGTACCGTCTGCGCAGCCACGGCCAACGGAGCCAGGATTAGCACGTTACCGGGGATGTGTCGCGCCCATTCAAGTTGCATGGGTGTCTTGCCCATACCGCAATCGGCAAAGATAGCGGCCCGACCTCGGCGCAACGCCCATGCAGTAATATCGTGTTGGAAATCGAACAATGCCGGATTTAATGTCGGCACAATATCCAATCCAGTTGACGGGTCAGTAAAAGCCTTGCGTTGCAAAAACTCCGCATATTCGCTCACGTCATCCCCTCACGCTTCAACGCTTCACGATGCACTTCCTCATTGACAACCATTACGTCAGAAAGCGTCAGGCACCTGCGTATCGGACAGCCCTTCTCCTTGACCAACCGATCGCCAGCGTTAAGTCGCTTCTGATCCGGTGCTTCCGGGTCGCGTATCTCGATCAGCTTGACCACGGACATTTTCCAGACCGTAAGATCCCAACTGGAATTTGTCCTGTGGACGCCGAATCCGAGGCGCGTGAAATAGCCGGCGATCTCCTTGGAGTTGGCATCGGTGCGGTGCTTTCTGAAAAAGGTCATTTTCTCTCTGCCTTGAAAACTGCCTCATGCCCGAATGCATCGATCATTTTTCCGCGCAGAGTTGTTTCTCTGTCTTTGTCAATCCCGCGACGAAAGCCCGCCCAATACGGGCCGAGGCACTTATTCAGCCGCCGCAACTCTGCGCGTTGCAGTTTCACTCGTTTGCGCAGGGCCTCTAGCTCGCTCAGTTTCATCTCGCCCTCCTTTTCACGTACCGCGCCCGCTCCGCCATCAGGTATTCGGCCCGCGTTCTACCCTTGCGCTTCTCCGGTGGCTTGGTGGCGCGCATCAGGTTTCGCACGAAGGTCACGCCCTTCGGGGTCGGAGGCTTCGGTGGGTAGAAAAGGTCGATCATGCCGCCCCCGTCACCGTAACGCGCACAACTCGGGAATCAGCGAATGATGTTCTCTCTTTTTCCTTAAGAGCCACCCTTTTTAGCCAATAAATCGGCAGCCGCTCATCGAAGCAATCGAATTTGCCATCAGACTGAACAATCGTCCAAGCCTTCAGCGGTTTCATTTTCAGCTTGTCCATCACGCCGCCACCTCCTTCGCCGCCTTCGCCTTCTCGATCCACTGCATAGCCCGGTCGTAGTCCGCAGCCTTGATCTGCGCGATACGCTCGACGCCTGCCACCTTTTTCATGCGCTCGACCGGAATGCCATTATCGTTGCACGCGGCTTCGAGTGTCAGGCACTGGTCGGGCGTGATGAGGTCCGCAGCAGACGCAGGGTCGGGGGCAATTTCCCGAGCCGCCAGTGTTGAATTCTCCTGCGTCGCTGCGGATTCTTTCGGCTTCGCGCCTGATGCCCACGCAGCGAGCAGCTTGCCTGACTCCTCGGTGATAGGCTTGTTGAGCGGGAAAATCGCCTTGTGCTGTTCCTGCAACTTGATCGGGTGCGGTACGCCAG
>JANLWJ010000243.1:0-6213 GCA_031364455.1 Actinomycetes bacterium
CCTATCTCGAGGCCAAGGCTTCGCGCCTGAAGGTTGAAGGGCAGAAGGACGCCAAGCGCAAGAAGCGCCTGCAGGACGAGCTGGAATGGGTGCGCTCGAACGCCAAGGCCCGACAGACCAAGAGCAAGGCGCGCCTCGACCGGTACGAGGAGATGGCCGCCGAGGCCGACAAGCACCGCAAGCTCGACTTCGAAGAGATCCAGATCCCGCCGGGCCCGCGTCTGGGTGGAACGGTGATCGAGGCAGTGAAGCTGACCAAGGGGTTCGACGACCGACTGTTGATGGGCGACCTCTCGTTCTCGCTCCCGCGTAACGGCATCGTTGGTGTAATCGGCCCGAACGGCGTCGGTAAGACGACGCTCTTCAAGATGATCGTCGGCGAGGAGAAGCCGGACAGTGGCGAGATCAAGGTCGGCGAGACGGTCAAGATCTCCTACGTCGACCAGGGCCGTGAGGGACTGGACGGTGACAAGACGCTCTTTGAGGTCGTCTCCGACGGGCTCGACTGGATCAAAGTTGGCAACGTGGAGATGCCGTCGCGGGCGTACGTCGCCGCGTTCGGATTCAAAGGCCCCGATCAGCAGAAGCCGTCGAAGGTGCTCTCCGGTGGTGAGCGCAACCGGCTCAACCTCGCGCTGACGCTGAAGCAGGGTGGCAACGTGCTGCTGCTCGACGAGCCGACCAACGACCTCGACGTCGAAACCCTCAGCAGCCTCGAGGACGCGTTGCTGGAGTTCCCCGGCTGCGCCGTGATCACGTCCCACGACCGGTGGTTCCTCGACCGCGTCGCCACGCACATCCTCGCCTACGAGGGTGACTCGCAGTGGTTCTGGTTCGAGGGCAACTTCGACTCGTACGAGAAGAACAAGGTTGAGCGACTCGGTGCCGACGCCGCGCGTCCGCACCGCGCCACGTACCGCAAGCTCACCCGCGGCTGAGGGCGGCGTCCGTGGCCAGGCATCGCTTCGAATGTTCGTTGCGCTGGTCGGACATGGACGCCTACGGGCACATCAACAACACGACCTTCTTCACCTACCTGGAAGAGGCGCGGGTCGACCTTCTCTTCGTCAACGCTGGTGACGCGGTTGCTCGCGAACGGTTGTCCTCTGGCGTCGTCGTCGCGCGGCACGAGATCGACTACAAAGCGCCGCTGGTCTTCCGTCCTGAGCCGGTTGCCATCGATGTCTGGGTCTCGCGGCTGAGCCACTCCTCGTTCGAGCTGCGCTACCAGATCCTCGACGAAGGGGGACCGGTATACGCCGAGGCAGCAACCGTTCTGGTGCCTTTCGACATGGACGCCGGGCGTCCCCGACGCGTCTCCGACGAGGAGCGAGCCGCGCTCCAGCCGTTCATCGAGCCGTCATGACGAGCATGCAGCTAGCCGGTGAGGCCGAGCGGCAGGGCCTCGCGCAGTACCTCGAACGCCTCGTCGCACTCGACAACCGGGCTGCTGTGCGCCTGCAGGCAGGTGGACAGGTCGTCGGCGTCTGGAGTGGGCCACCCTTCGAGGTTGTGGCGCTGCGGCCGGTCGCCCTCGCGTCGCCAGCACAGGTGGACGCCACGGTGTCGGCGCAACGGCTGCTCGAGCGGGTGCGCGAGGCGACAACGGTTGAGGTGCCACCAGCGGTCAGCGGGCCGAGCTGGGTCGGGCTGCTGCCACCGCGCAGTGGATGGGAGGAGCGGATGCGCGGCGACGTCGCGAACGTACGCTCGGCGGTCGGCACGGCCAAGCACTTCTTTCGGGAGCGCGCCGAGGGTGTCACCGAGCGGGCGGCCCTCGAGGCGATTGCGCAGGATGTCTGGGAGCGCACCTGCCTCGGTGAGGTTCCGGTGCGTTCGGCGCACGCAGCGGAGTCGTTGGGGTTGATGGGCCCAGGTGAGGGTGTCGCCGTTGCCTCCTCCACCGACACATGGACGCGGCTATCAGTTCCTGGTGGAAGCGTCGCAGCCCGTCGTGGCCTGTTTCCCTCGATTTCGGTCTTCGCGCTGCTCTGAGCCCCAGATCACCCGCCCGTAGCCCACATGCACGAGCCCGAACGGGTGACACAAAGATCGTTTCGTCAAGACCAGGGCGCCCGGAGGACGACATCCCGGTATGACCACGCTCACCAGGCGCCGACTCTTCGGTCTCGCCGCAGCCGGAGCTGGGGGGCTCGCCGTCACTTCGGTGGCCGGACCCTCGGCTGCTGCGGCGGAGGCCGGCATCGGAGCTGACTTCGTCCCCGCCGATCTCAGCCTGCACCTGTTGCGAAGGGCCACGTTTGGGCCGACGCCAACGGTGGTGACGGCGATCAAGAAACAGGGCCGTCAAGCCTGGATCGATAAGCAGCTTGCGCCGAGCACCATCGATGACTCGACGTGCGACCAGCTCATCACGGGTCGGTTCCCGCGGGTGAACTGGACGATCCCCGAGGCGAGGGACGGCCTTGAGCCGTTCTCCTGGGACCTGATGTACGACGTCACGGCGGCTACGATCGCCCGCGCCGCCTGGAGCAAGCGGCAGCTCTTCGAGGTGATGGTCGACTTCTGGTCGAACCACCTCAACGTGACGAATCCCAGTGACCGGGTGTGGGACAACCGCCAGGACTACGACCGGCAGGTGATCCGCAAGCATGCCTTTGGTCGCTTCGAGGACATGCTCATTGCCAGTGCCACACACCCGGCGATGCTGCTCTACCTGAACAACGCTGACTCCACCAAGGACAACCCGAACGAGAACTATGGACGCGAGCTGTTGGAGCTGCACACCGTCAGCGTCGATGGCGGCTACAACGAGCAGGACATGCGCAACTCGACGCTGATGATGACCGGCTTCGGAGTCAACTGGGAGCGCGGAACTTTCCAGTACACCGGGCGTGAGCACTATCGGGGCCCGGTCAGCATCATGGGCTTCACCGACCCGAACCCCGACGCCGATGGCTACGACGTTGGGATCAGGTACCTCAAGTACCTGGCGAACCACCCGTCGACGGCGCACCACATCGCGTACAAGCTCTGTCAACGGTTCGTCTCGGACAACCCCGACCCGGCACTTGTCGATCGGTTGGCGAACACGTATCTGTACCGGGAGACGGCCATCGCCCCGGTACTCCGCCAGCTCTTCCTGAGTGAGGAGTTCGCCGGATCGATCGGGCAGAAGGTGCGGCGCCCCAGCGAGGACCTGCTGGCCACCTTGCGCATCCTTGGCTACGGCCCCGATCGCAAGGGGCGTCAGGGGATGCAGTCGCTGGTTTCGATCGCCGACAGTCTGGGGCAGCAGCCGCTGGCCTGGAGCCCGCCGGACGGGTATCCCGACGTTGCCATCGACTGGCAGTCAGCTGGTGGCACGCTCGGGCGCTGGAACACGCACCTCTCACTGGCCGCCCACTGGTGGCCCGACGAGCTCACCCAGCCCGTGCTTCGCTCGTTGCTACCGTCACGGCTACCCAAGACGCACGGTGCCATGGTGGACGCGCTAGCTAAGCGGCTGGTCTTTCGCACCTTGGCGCCGACGCACAAGCAGGCGGTTCTCGACTTCCTCGGCCGGGCCGGCTCCGATCCACTGAGCAGCGATAGCGAAGCGGTGCGTTGGCGCCTGCCATATGTCGTCGCGCTCATCCTCGACTCTCCGTACCACGCGGTCAGGTGATGGCGATGGCGACGTCGGCTCAGCAGTGCGGTTGCCCGGACTACGGGATGTCCCGGCGAGCATTCCTCGGGCGCCTCGGCGCGGTGGGGGCGCTGGCCGGGCTTACCTCGACGGGGCTCTCCACCCAGATGGCGTTCGCCGCCGAGCCATACGCCGGTGACGTGCTCGTTGTGCTCTCACTGCGGGGTGGTTTCGACGGCCTCAACACGATCGTGCCGACTGGAGATCCTCGGTACGCCCAGGTGCGGCCGTCCATCGGGATCCCGCAGAACGCCTTGCTGCCGCTGGACCCGATGTTCGGGCTCCACCCAGCGATGCAGCCGTTGATGCCGTGGTGGGAGGCGGGGACGTTTGGTGCCGTTCAAGCCGTTGGGATGGCGAACCAGACGCGCTCGCACTTCGAGGCGATGGAAGAGATGGAGCGCGCAGCCCCTGGGTCGTCATTGCGTTCCGGTTGGTTGGACCGGACCCTCGGGCTCCGCGATGCCGGGTCGGCGTTCCAAGCGGTGCAGATGGGCAGCAGCCTTCCGGCGTCCGCCTTCCGCGGTCCGTCGCCTGAGCTGGCCATGTGGTCGGTCAACGACTTCGAGCTCTCCGGTGCCTGGGACCTGACCGAGCGTCAGCGCTGGACCACTGCACTGACCGGCCTGCACGACGGCGCTCCGACAACGGTCGGGGCGCCGGCGTCGACAACCCTGTCGGCGCTGGCCGGGGCCGCGCAGATGCAGGATGCGGGGTACATCCCTGACGCCGATTACCCGGACTCTGACCTCGGACGCGCTCTGCGAGACGTTGCGCGCGTGATCAAGTCAGATGTCGGCCTGCAGGTGGCCGCTGTCGACTACGGCGACTGGGACATGCACACCGACATGGGAACCGTGGGTTCGGGCTGGCTGAGCGACAAGCTCGGAGAGCTGGCCTCATCGATGGCAGCGTTCGCCACCGACCTCGGTGGCAAGTTCGCCGATGTCACCGTTGTGACGCTCACCGAGTTCGGTCGCAGCCTTGTCGAGAACGGGTCGGGCGGCGTCGACCACGGCCATGGACAGGCAGTACTGCTACTGGGTGGCGGCGTCCAGGGTGGCCAGGTGCACGGCATATGGCCGACGCTCGAGGAGGACGCCTTGTCCGGAGGTGACCTCGCCGGCAGCACCGACTACCGGCAGATCCTCGCCGAGATCCTCGAGAAGCGGTGTCAGGGGTCGCAGATGTCGACGGTCTTCCCTGACCTGACGGCGGACCGGCTGGGTGTGGTCAGAGCTCGGGGCTGACCACACCGGCAGGTTCGACAGTGAAGAATTTTCCTGGGCATCTAGGCCCCCGGCTCATCCTTGTGTTCGAGAAAGTGAAGTAGTCAACTTCAGGTGGATGTGGTGACAGCCTGCTCGGGAACCCATAGTCACTATGAGGCATTGACGGGCGCACTGACACGGAGGAGCCTAACGTCTGCCCGCGATACCTCAAGGCGACAGTGGGCCAAATGCGTTCTGGCAAACGCTCGCGGGCTCGCTGGCCCCGGAAGCGAGTTTCGGATGCGCACTCGAATCTGTACTTTCCTCACCATCATGATTGCGGTCGTTCCGTTAGCGGTATCACCCGCCAGTGCGGGCGGAGCGGATGTCGGCACACCCGGCGATGACGTGCTGAACGGTACTGATGGGAGGGATGAGATACACGGGCGTGAGGGTGATGACCTTATTGCCGGACGGGCAAGCCGAGATTTTCTTGGCGGTGGGATGGGCGGCGACACCCTTAGGGGGCAGCGCGGACCCGACTACCTTTCCGGAGTTCGGGGCATCGACGACATCCACGGTCAACGAGGTAACGACTCCGGGTATGGCGCCGGTGGTCGTGACGAGATTGCCGGTGGACCAGGGTCAGACGCCCTGTACGGAGGACCCGAAAGTGATCGGCTTTGGGGAGGCCCACAATCTGATTCAGTCGCGGAGGGATATGGGGACGGTCGGCTGGCCGGAGGAAAGGGCTCTGACTATCTAGCTGGCCAGCAGGGCGTCGATCGCCTTCGTGGCGGTCCCGGGCGAGACCAACTGCGACCCGGTGGTGGTGCCGATACCAGCTCCGGTGGTGCCGGCGCTGACATCTTCTGGCTTGACCGCGACGGTCGTGCGGATGTCATCCGCTGCGGACCTGGCGCGGATCGAGTCTTCTACTTCGGTAGCCACATCGACCGCAACGACAGGTACCACCATTGCGAACGGATCCGCATCAAGGCCGACGGTGGCGGCGGCGGCGGCGGTGGCGGCGGCGGTAGCGGTGGCGGTAGCGGTGGCGGTGGCTACTAGGTCTTGGCCGACTGTCCGCCAGAACCGAGCGCCCATCGCAGGCCGCCGACAGAACTTCAGCGCACAACTGCCGTGTCGAAGGTGAGGTCGACGCAGATGAGTCCTGGGTCCTCGTCTGTTCGGAGAACTCGATGGTGCCGGACAACCTTGCCCGCTCGATCGACAGGGTTGCCGTCGAACATGGCCTTCCAGCCGTCGAAGTCGGCTGGGTGATGCTCAATACGAAGCAAATACATGGGGCCTCCTGTGCCGAGAGGCCTTGAGCCTGGTAGCCGCACCGGG
>JANLWJ010000247.1:0-8506 GCA_031364455.1 Actinomycetes bacterium
GTCGGAGGCTGCGCGCCAGCTGCACCTACGCAGCTAGCTGAGGTCACAGCGGTGGAACAAGGGCGCCGTCGGCGAGGAGCCCCAGTCTCGCTTCCAGTGCGCGCGCGACGCGGAGCAGAAGTGCCTCACTGTTGGCTGACCCAGTGATCGCCAGCCCTACGGGCAGCCCGTGGACGAACCCGATCGGCACACTGATGATGGGGTAGCCGGCGATGGCTGGGGCGGTGGTGCAGTCTCCGCCGGGGCCGGCCGGGTCCCCGAGGACGAGATCGTTCATCGCCGCGGGTGGGAAGGCCGGTGCAACGAGGACATCGACGCCGTGGCCACCGAAGGTGGCGTCCAAGCCGTCCTCGCGTGCCATCCGGAGCGTGTTGGCCCTGGCGCTGCGGTACTCGTCGGAGTCGAGCCCGGGGAGCGCAGCAGCGCGCTCGAGGTACTCCTGACCGAACCACTGCAGCTCGGTGTCGGGGTGTGCCCCGTTGAGGGCGACGATCTCGGCGAGCGTCCGGGGGCTTCCAGGCGGACGGGTGGCCAGGTACGCGGTGAGGTCGTGCTGGAGCTCGTAGAGCAGGACCCTCAGGTACTCGTCTTCCTCCTCGTTCGGAGGGTCGGGGAAGGAGACCGCGGGTACACCGTCGACGACAGTTGCACCTGCGGATGCCAGAAGTGACACTGCGGTCTCGGCGACGGAGTCGGCTGCTGAATGGGCGCCGAAGTGGTCGCGCACAACGCCGACGCGGACGCCGTCCAGTATTACGTCTTGGCATGCCGCCAGGAAGTGTTCACTGCCAGCCATGGCGTCCAGCAGCGCTGCGACGAGCCGAACCGACCGAGCCATCGGCCCCGGCGCATCCTGGCTGTGCGAAATGGGGACGATCCCGTCGGTCGGGAGCAGACCGACGGTGGGCTTGATTCCGACGACGCCGGTGTAGCTGGCCGGACAGACGATCGAGCCGTCGGTCTCGGTGCCGATCGCGAGTGGCGCGACTCCCGCAGCCACGGCTGCCGCCGATCCCGACGACGACCCACCGGCACTCCGCGTCGGGTCCCAGGGGTTACGGGTCAGGCCACCTCGGGCGCTCCACCCGCTTGTTGAGTGTGGCGAGCGCATGTTTGCCCACTCGCTCATGTTCGCCTTGCCCAAGACCACGAGTCCAGCCTTTCGCAGCCGCGTGACGAGTGCGGCGTCCTGGCTCGGACGGGTGTCGGCGAGGGCGAGCGAACCAGCGGTGGTGAGCATCGCGTCCGCTGTGTCGATGTTGTCCTTGACAGCGATTGCGAGGCCGTGGAGTGGTCCGCGAACCACTCCGTCACGCGCCTCAGCGTCCAGGTCCATGGCGATCGCCATCGCATCGGGGTTGGGCTCGATGAGCGTGTTGAGCTGGGGTCCACGATGGTCGACCTCACCGCGCCGGCCGAGCTGGTGGTCTACCTGCTCGGCGGAGGAGAGCGTTCGCTGCGGCAGCTCGGCGGAAGTGAAGAGTTGGGCCGATGGGAGTGGCTCCGTCATGACCCCACTCTGACAGACCACAATGTCGAACCAGGGGCTATCGGGATGGGGGAAGTGTCGTGCGGGTCGTGGTGGTGGGGGCTGGTTTTGCAGGGTTGATGGCGGCATGGCGCATGCGCCAGGCCGGACACGAGGTGGTGGTGCTGGAGGCGCGCGACCGGGTCGGCGGCCGCGTGTGGTCGGAGGAGTTGGTTGCCGGCGATCCACGGACGGTGATCGAGCGCGGCGCGGAGTTCGTTCTCGATGGCTACGACGTGATGCGTTCGGTGATGGACGAGTGCGGTCTCGCTCTGGCGCCGATGGGGATGTCTTACTACGTGCGTGACCCCTACGGCGTCAACACCACCCACGAGGCCATTGCCGAGTGCGCGTCGGTTGTCGCAGCCGCTGCGGCGGAGGTAGGCCCAGAGACATCGCTCGCTCAGGTGATGGCAGCAGTCGCCGATCAGGTGGACGCCGATGCGCTGGCGTCATTCACGTCTCGATTCGAGGTGACATCCGGCTGCACCGTCGATCGGCTTGCCGCGCCAGCCGCAGCAGACATGACACTGGCGTTCGAGCCCAAATCGTCGTACCGCGTTGACGGTGGAAACCAGCGCGTCGCGACGGAGCTCGCCGGACGTCTTGGTGACGCCGTCCGGCTGGGCGAGGTTGTCCAGCGTGTCGTGTGGGGCGAGGACTACGTGCAGGTCGTGACGGACACTGGAGAGATCGAGGCTGACTGCGCTGTTGTGGCTACCCCGATGGCGGTGACCCGCGAGCTGGAATTCGACCCGCCACTGCCGCGGTGGAAGGTCGACGCCTGGTCGCGGGCTGGATTGGGGCACTGCGCCAAGCTGCATGTTCCGCTGGTCAACGGGGCGGAGCTCCCGCACTGGTCAGCCATCCAGAATGTCCCCGAGCGATTCTGGACGTGGACCGCCACCGACGGGAGCGGTCACGTGCAGCCCATTGTCCACTGCTTCGCTGGCTCGGGACCGGCGCTCGGCGCTCTTCAGGTTGAGGCCGGACCTCGCACTTGGGCCGCTCGAGTCGAGGAGATCCGACCCGACCTGGCGCTCGACCTCGAGCATGCGGTGGTGACCACTTGGAGCGACGAGCCCTACTCCCGTGAGGCGTACACGGCGATGACCACCGACTGGCGACCCGAGGACGACGAGGTGGTTCAGCGGCCGGTTGGGGCGGTGCACTTTGCCGGCGAGCACGCCGCCGGTGACTGGGCGGGGCTGATGGAGGGTGCTCTGCGCTCCGGCGTGCGGGCAGCCGACGAGGTGGCCTCAGGTCAGCCCGTGCGATCCAACAGGTAAACGTCGCCGACAATCCCGTTGGCATCAGGTGCTACCAGGTCAGTCGACTGGGACTGGAAGGTCACGAACCTGCCATCGCGCGATACGCAGCCAGAAGAACTCAGGTTGTTTCCTTGCACGCCATCACTCCTGGCGGACACGAGTTGCATCACCTTGTCGACCCCGTCCCACAGGTACACGTCCCGTAGCGCCCCATTCTGGTCCTCGGGCGCTAGCACCGATGAGGACTCGAACTCGACGTAGCGTCCATCGTCGGAGATGCAACCCAGGAAACTGTCCTCGTTGTCGGCAGTTCCCTGGTCGCTCCTCGAGACCAGGCGAGTGGTTCCGGCATCGAGGTCGCGAACGAGCACATCGAGATCAGGCCCACTGTCGGATGGGACCAGGTTTGTCGCGAGGGTGTCGAAAGCAACGAACCGGCCGTTGGTGGAGATGTCTGCATTGCTGAACGAGTCTGCATTTCCCTGGACCCCGCTAGAGCTGACTGATACCAACTCGGTGACGTGCGTCGTACGGTCTCGCACCCAGGTGTCAGCAGCGCCGTTGTCGTCTCCTGACGCCAGGTTCGAAGCGGTACTTCGGAAGGCGACGTATCGTCCGTCGTCTGAAACCGAAGGACCGGTGCTGCTCCCGTTGCCGGTTTTGCCTTTGATGCTGATTGACATCAAGCGGGTCACGCCACGAACGCGATCACGGATGAAGACGTCGCGGCGCAAGTTGTTGGTTGTTTCAAGCGGGGTCAGGTTGCTTGAGGCGGAGTCGAAGACGATGAAACGTCCGTCTGCCGACATGTCCAGAGACGTTCCCCAACCACTTCCGTTGTTCCCGATTTCTCCACGATTGTTGACCGATACCAACTCGGTTGTTCCGGAGAGCCGGTCACGGACGAAGACATCGGGTTTGCTGTTGTCGTCCCTCACATCGAGATTGCGTGCGAGCGATGAGAACGCAACGTACCGACCGTCGTCGGAGACAACAGGATCGTGGCTGTTGCCGTTAGCGCCCATTTCGTCGCTGTTGACCGAGATCCTCTCGGTCGTTCCGGCCACCACGTCATGCAGAAAGATGTCGAAGCCATGGTTTAGGTCGCCGGCTACAAGGTTCGTGGCATTCGACGCGAACACGACATACCGTCCATCAGGGGTCACGGAGCTGTCATAGGTGGAAAGGTCCGGTTGCTGCCCGTCGGTACTCACCGAAACGCGCGTAAGGGTAGCTCCAGCTCCCCAGCTGGGGACCGCTGGTGTGCTGATCGCGGCTGTGGCACAGACCATGAGTAAGACCAGTCCGCGCCAACTTCGTTCGGTCATTGCTGACCCCATTTCCCGGCGGCTCCTTCGCCGTGAGGGCAGTCTAATCGGTCATTGCGGGGTGTGAGTCCCATGTTGCGTCAGGCGTCCCGCACGTCGCGTCGGTCTTGGGCGGAGTCGAGCCGGAGGAAGGCGATGGCCGCGATCCAGAAGAGTTCTTCCCGGACCGTCGTCGCGTTCGTCCAGTCACGGTGCTCCCACTCAGGACCGGCCAGGGAATCTCCCGCGTACAAGACATGCGCGAGGCTGACACCGCGGTGCTGCGCCACCGCCATGAGAGCCGACGCCTCCATCTCTACCGCTACGCAACCTTCGTCGGCACGTCGCCGAACGCGGTCCGCTGTCTCACGGTACGGGGCATCCGTCGTCCAGGTACGACCAGTGACAAAGGGGATCCCAGCTTCTCGAAGTGTGGACTCGAGGGCGTCGACGCCTTCGGGGTCGGCCTCGACCGTGCGACCAGGAGGCATATAGTGATAGGAAGTCCCTTCGTCGCGGAGTGCACTCTCAACCACGATGGGGTGGCCCAACACCAACTCGCGAATAAGCGCGCCAGCACCGCCAACCGCAACAAATGTTCGGTAGCCCAGCGCAATTGCTTCCTCAAGAAGTCCGGCGGCTAAGGGGGCGCCGACGCCAGGGTGCATGACCCCAAGCCGGTGACCCAGATGGTCGATCTCGTAGACGGGATGTTCACCGTGTTCCCAAACCCGGACGTCCACTTTGCGGGCGTCTGTACGCAAGGTGACAGCATCGATCACCTCCGCGAAGAAGCACAACACCATGGGGCCAGCACCCTCAACGGGAGTGACTTCACGGGTCGGATCGATCATCGATGGTGCGGCGAGGTCGTTCTCGAGAAGCGGTAGGTCCATGTACTTCATCATGCCAAGAGAAACCTAAGTTGCCGTTACTCCTGCTCGATCCACTCGCATGCTGCGAGAGCGGCGTCGAGAAGGCCACGGTTCATAGCCCAGCTGTTGGCATCAAGGGCTGTGTCAGCCAGTTTGATGACATGCTCATCGCCGTTCTCGACTGCTCGTGCGAAGACCTCCTCGGTATCTGTAACTTGTGGCGCCCGATCCACGGGGGTGGGATCGGTTGGGCTGTAGAGGGTGGTGATGGCCGCTGCTGCAGCCCACGCGGCCTTAAGGCTGGCTGGCCAGAGGCCAGGCGGAAGGGAGGGAAGGACGCGGAGCACGGCGTTTGGCGCCGTCGCCGCGTGGACCAGCATGATCGGCTCTCCGTGCCCATGACTCGCATAGTGCAGGGTGGCGGCACTAACAAGTGACTTCAGCTGTAGTTCCACAAGTTCGTGGGCCTCGGTCACCTGGGCCGAAGCGCAAGCGGGCCACTCGGGGTGGTGTGCGAGGGCTTGGAGCAAGTCAGGGAACGTCCCTGCGCCGCCGAGCGCCGGAAGCCGCGCGAGTGCCGTCGCCGGATCCGGTCCATCAGTGGTTGCTAGCTCGCCGGGAACGGGCAGCCATCGCCCAGCCCAATAGGCCAATGCCCTAGCGAACTCGTGCAGCCGCAGCTCGGACGTTCCTAACTCGCGCAGGGTGCGAACGTTGTGCCCAACACGAATCACCGAGTGGGTCGCGCTGGCCGCCAACCCCGGAAGCAAGCGCGGCCACCACCGGACCAGAACTTCCCCCCAAGGTGCGTCAGCGAGTTCGTTTTCAAAGTAGGAGATCCAATCGCCGAGCCGCGACGGATCACCGAGAGCCGAGCCCCACTCGTCAGCAACGATCTGATGTTGAGGAGTGGGCGATGGTTCGAGGCGTTCCTCGTAATCGTCTAGCCACTGATCCACCTGGTCTGCATGTCCACGCCGAACCATGGCTTCGACCACCATCGGTCCGTGATTGGAGAGGCGTCCATCAAACTCAGGGCCCCACTCATGCAGTCGGTCCAGCGCATGATCCAGGTGTTCCTGCGTCGGTACGACCACTTCATAGACTCTAGTGAACCAATCACGTCATCCACGTGTGATCGGCGGACTCAACGCGTTGTGACCGCAGGCGCCGACTTCCCTGTTAACGTCTATTGAGAAGCCTTCGGTACCGGGAAGGCACGACATGTGGCGCAGGTCTGGGAAAGCAGTCAAGGTGGTCGCCTACACCATGGGCGTGGCCGCTCTTCTTCCGATGTCCGGCGTCAGCGCGGCTATTCCCACGCGGGATTGGTCGCCAGAAGAACAAGTGACCGCCTACGGCGATGACAACTCCACCTGGGTGCGCCCCGAGTACCTGGTGGGAAGCGCCGCAGATGGAACGGCGGTGGCGATCTGGGAGCACAAGCGTGACACCGACAAGCTGATCGAGATGTCCCGTCGTACCCCGGGAGGCAGTTGGAGTTCGCCGGTGGTTGTTGCACGGGTATCACGCAGTGCGTGGCTGGGCGAGATGGTGGTGGACGCAGCAGGTGACGCAACCTTCTCAGTGCATCGAGTTCGGGTAGCACCGGACACTTATGCGGCCTTTGTTCAAACGGTGTTTGCCAACGGGGACGTCGGCCGGCGTCACCGGAGCCCGGGAATTAACCTTGTCGGCAACGGTCGCGGTGACGTCATGGCGATCCTGAGCCGCCAGGACGGGCCTCGCTACATCTACCGTCCGGCAGGTGGCCGCTGGACCGAGCCGGCGCCAGGGCCGATTCCCAACGGGCTGGTGCTGGTAGGCGCACCGGAACTCAACATGGATGCCGACGGGAGGGTTCAGTGGGTCGCCGACTATTACGCCCCACCACCGACCCCTCGAAAGAACCAGATCGGCCTGACGACCTGGAACCCCGCTACGAAGACGTGGTCCCAACTTGCGTCTGTCTCGGGCACCGGCCCCGGCTTGGAGAACCTCTTTGCCGCCGGCAACAACGACGGTGATCTCGTGGTGGGCTGGACCGAGGTCTACGACGACCAAGAGGGATATGTCGGCGAGGCGGTGAAGTCGACGTTCATTCCTCGTGGCGCGCAGACACCTCGACCGATCAAGACGTGGGCGCATCAGGACGACTGCTACCAGCGCGCCCAGATGATCGGCGTCGGCATCGATGCGGACAGCAACGCCACCGTCGCCTGGACGCAGTGCGAGGAAGACGGCAGTCCCGTTGCGATCATCAACGCCGCCAAGCGCCCTGCAGCCGAGGGTGCATGGAGCACCCCCGAGCTGGTGGACGAAGCGATGCGATTCCTTGAGGGGCAGTTCGAGCTAAACGGGCACGGCACCGCAATGCTGCTCTATCGACAAGTGCCAGGCTTCAACCTGGTCACGAGCAAGCGATCGCCAGCGGGCGAGTTCGGAGTCCCGACAGCCTTGACACCACCCGACGTCAAGCTGTCAAACCGAACCGTGATGGACCTGGCGCCGACTTCGAACGCCACCGTGCTCTACAGCTACTACAGGCAACACCCGGTCTACTCCAGGACGTTGGAGTAGTTACACTTTTTGGATCGAGGGTTGACCCGATGCTGAAGTCGAGTCGGGGCATCGGACGTCAGCGCCGAATCGCCGAATCGCCGAATCCAGCCAGCGTTGACACGCAAAGTGTGTGACTGGCAGCCCGACACTCGACCCTGACGTCAGACCTGCAACCCCTGGATGAAGATGGCAATATCCCGAGCGACGCGTTCGGGCTGTTCCCACAAGACAAGGTGCCCAACGTCCTCGTACACGACAAACCTGGATCCCGGGATCTTGGTCGCCAAGGTCTGCTGGTCTTCTCGCGCCAGTAGCTCGTCGTGGTCGCCCCAGATAATCAGAGTTGGAGTTGAGATCGACCCGGTATCGGTCGGTGGGGGCGAGGTGGTCAGGCCAGCGAGGCTCGCCCGCCACACGTCGGCCGGCATGAGGACGGCATCGCGAACCCGGTCCTCGAAGTACCAGCCCGGTACGTCGTGGCAGAGCGGGAACCAGCCGAGAAACTCCCTGGCCCAGTCCGGATCGACAGGGTCGGTGAGCGCGTCGACCTCGTCGGCGAATTCCGGCCTGCCCCGCAGGCTGCGTGGCGACCCGATGAGAACCAGCCCGGAAACCCTTGTGGGGATCCGCACGGCCACCTGCTGGGCCACGTATCCGCCACTGGAGGAACCCACGAGCACGACAGAAGGCGAGCCGACCGCGTCCATGAACGCCTCGACGTCGGCGGCCAGCGACTCCAGTTCATACCCGTCTGCTGGCTTGTCAGCGTGGCCGTGGCCGCGCTGGTCGATAGCCAACACGCGATACGAAGCCGGCAGCAACGGGGTCAGGCGATCGAAGGAGCGCAGCGACTCGCCCCAGGCGTGCAGGAGAAGGAAGGCAGGGCCAGTGCGATCGCCCTGTTGCACATAGGCAAGAGAGACGCCCGTATCGAGACCGATCTTGCGCGGCTCGTGCGTCGAA
>JANLWJ010000254.1:0-5232 GCA_031364455.1 Actinomycetes bacterium
GTGCCAGGCGTTGATGTCGGCCTCCGCCAGGCGGCTGGCCGTCTGCTCGGGAGTCTGCCCGGCCACCCGGAAGTAGACCGTCGCAGTGCGGTTCTTCGGACGGCCGTATAGCGTGATCCGCTCGTCAGCATCAAGCGCGGCCAACATCTTGTCCAGGAGCGTTGTCTCGTGCTCGTGTGCCGCTCCGAGCGACGTGACGACGCGATCACGACGCGACCCCGCAGCCCCGGAGTCCAGCGCAGCCAAGTGGTCGACTGCCGCAGTGACGCCGGCGAAGTTGGCGTAGGACGGCGTCCCCCACTCGAAGCGGTCCGGAACGTCGTTGGACGACGATGCCAGCTTGAACGGTGCGATCTGTTCTAGCAGAACCGGATCTGCAATCAGAGCGCCGACGTGCGGGCCATCCCACTTGTACGCGCTGGTGACATAGATGTCTGAGCCAAGGTCTGAGACATCGACGACCCCGTGCGCAGTGCTGTGGACACCGTCGACGTAGGCCAGAGCTCCAACGGCATGCGCTGCATCGGTGATCGCACGCACATCCGGCCGGGTCCCCAACACGTTACTGGCGCCGGTCACTGCTACGACGCGCGTACGGTCATCGAGAAGATCGCCGTACTGCTCTACGGGCAGCTCACCCGACTCGACGTCGACCCGAGCCCACCTCACCTCGACACCGGACGCTTCTGCCCACTGCACCCACGGACGCACATTGGCGTCATGGTCGAGCTCGGAGACAACCAGGTTGTCGCCCACCTGCCACTCACGAGCCATGGCCTGCGCGAATCGGTAGGTCAGCGTCGTCATGTTCGGTCCGAGGACGACACCGTTTGGCTCACTCGCACCGACGAGATCAGCAACCGCCGAACGGGCCGCCTCGGTGATCTCGTCTGCGGCTCGGCTGCTGGGAAACGCTCCCCCGCCGTTGCTGGTGCCCGAGCGGTAGGTGTCGGCGATCGCCTCGATCACCGACGTCGGTGACTGCGTACCAGCGGCACCATCCAGCCAGACCCGATCGCTCTGTAGGGCCGGATAGAGCGCCCGTACCCGTTCAACGTCATAACTCATGTCAGGCCCTGCTTCCTGCAGTTGCGACCAAGGTGCGAACAACCCGTAGCGCCACGGAGAGCGTTGCCAGGTCAAAGCTGTCGCTCGATGCGATCTCGTGCAGGGTAGTTCGCGCCCGGCCCAGACCCTCGGCGTTGGCGTTCTCCCAGTCGGTGATCCGCTCTTCGGGGCTGCCACCCTCAGGGGTAAGTGTCAAGACGTTCGACGTCAAGCCGGCAAGCGCACCGTAGAGGTCGTACCGCAGCGCCATTCGCGCAAGCGCGTGCCAGCGCTCATCCCGAGGCAACTCGGTGATCCGGTTGAGCATCTTGTCGACCTCGAAGCGGTCAGAGAGCGCGAAGTAGACGAACCCGACGTCGTCAGCCTCCTGCCCCGTGCTGTTGGCGAGCTCGACGATGTCGAGCAACGAAAAGGCGTCGAGATGTGCCGCTGTCACAAGAGCCAGCTCATCAGGCACACCCTGCGCCGTGTACTCGGCGACCCGAGCCAGCAGGCGTTCCTTCTCAGCGCCTCTCAGCATCTGCGGGATCTCGGTGATCAGTCCCTTTACGTCGGAAAAGTGCTCGATCTCTGCCTCCACCTCAAGCAGCGAACGACGACTCTGCAGCAGCCAACGCGACGCACGGTCGAGCAGCCGGCGACTTTCGAGATAGAGCCCAGACTGTGCGCGCACCGGGACGCGGTTGTCCAGCTCGGCAACGCGCGACCAGAACTCGTCAAGGCCGAAGACCTCTCGAGCCACCGTATGGGCTCTGGCGATCTCTACTGGCGTGGCACCGGACTCCTCCATCGCCCGGAAGCCGAAGGTGATCCCACCACGGTTGACGATCTGGTTGACGACGACGGTCGTGATGATCTCGCGGCGAAGTGGATGCGAGGTAAGTCGGTCGGCATACCGAGAGCTGATCCCTGACGGGAAGTAGGACTCCAGCACTCTCTGGAAGTACGGCTCGTCCGGTAGCTGGCTGTCGAGCAGATCGTCGGCGAGCACCATCTTTGAGTAAGCAACGAGCACCGAGAACTCCGGTGAGGTCAGACCACCCCCGAGGGTGTCGAGTCGGTCGATCTCGGCGTCAGACGGCAAGAACTCAAGCGTCCGGTCGAGCTCACCACGCTCCTCGAGCCAGCGGATGAACCGCTTGTGCACGGGGAGCATCGAATGGCTCTGGGCTCGGGCATTGCTCAGCAGCACGTTCTGCTCGTAGTTGTGGCTGAGCACATGTGCAGCAACATCGTCGGTCATCTGGGCCAACAGCTCGTTGCGCTGCTTCTGCGTCAGGTCACCTGACCGCACTACCGTGTCGAGGAGAATCTTGATGTTGACCTCATGGTCGGAGGTGTCGACCCCGGCCGAGTTGTCGATGGCATCGGTGTTAATGAGAACACCCGCCCGTGACGCCTCGACTCGGCCAAGCTGGGTGAACCCGAGATTTCCGCCCTCGCCGACGACTCGGACTCTCAGGTCGGCCCCGTTGATCCGGATCGCGTCGTTGGCCTTGTCACCAGCATCGGAGTTGGACTCCGATGCAGACTTGACGTAGGTGCCGATCCCCCCGTTCCACAGCAGGTCGACGGGGGCGCGGAGGACGGCCCGCATCAGGTCCTGCGGGGTCATCGCCCCGGTGTCTTCCGGGAGACCGAGGACCTGGGCGACGCGGGGACTCACCGGGACCGACTTGAGACTGCGCGGGTAGATACCCCCACCGTCGGAGAGTAGCGACTTGTCGAAGTCGTCCCAGCTGGACCGCGGCAGCTCGAACAACCGCTTGCGCTCGGCGAAAGACGTGGCGGCATCGGGATCTGGGTCAAGGAAGATGTGCCGGTGGTCGAAGGCTGCCACCAGGCGGATGTGCTCGGAGAGCAGCATTCCGTTTCCGAACACGTCGCCGGACATGTCGCCAACACCAATGACGGTGAAGTCTTCGGTCTGGGTGTTCAGACTCAGCTCGCGGAAGTGGTGTGTGACCGACGCCCATGCGCCGCGTGCGGTGATCCCCATCGCCTTGTGGTCGTAGCCAACCGACCCGCCGGACGCGAACGCGTCACCGAGCCAGAAGCCGTAGCTCTGCGCGATGCCGTTGGCGATGTCGGAGAAGGTGGCCGTTCCCTTGTCCGCCGCCACCACCAGGTAGGGATCGTCGCCATCACGTCGAACGACATCAGCTGGGGGCACCACCGATGACTCGACCAGGTTGTCGGTGATGTCGAGGAGGGCGCTGATGAAGATGCGGTAGGAAGCAACTCCCTCGGCCAACCACGCCTCGCGGCCATCTATGGCTGGGTCGGGTAGTCGCTTCGGGAGGAAGCCACCCTTGGCACCCACCGGGACGATGACGGCGTTCTTGACCGCCTGGGCCTTGACCAGCCCCAAGATCTCGGTGCGGAAGTCCTCACGACGGTCGGACCAGCGGAGCCCGCCTCGCGCAACGGCGCCGAACCGCAGGTGGACGCCCTCGACCCGTGGCGAATAGACCCAGATCTCGAACTTCGGACGAGGAAGCGGAAGGTCGGGGACAGCCGCAGGATCGAGCTTGAACGACACGTACGACTTCGGGCCGCCATCCTCGCCCGGTTGGTAGTAGTTGGTGCGCAAGGTTGCGTTGATGAGCGACAGCAGCGACCGGATGATGCGGTCCTGGTCGAGACTGCTAACCGCGTCCAGGCCGTCGCGGACGTCGGTGCTCAGCTGGTCGGCAGTTCCCTCTCGGTCACCGGAGAAGCTTGGGTCGAATCGAGTCTCGAAGAGCCGGATGAGAAGTCGCACCAGTTCGACGTGCGCGGCAAGCGACTCCTCCATGTACTCCTGGCTGAAGGTCGTGCTGGCCTGCCTCATGTACTTGACGTAGGCACGCAACACCATCGCTTGCCGCCACTGGAGGCCGGCAGAAACGACCAAGCCGTTGAAACCGTCGGACTCCGCCTGACCTGACCAAACGGCGCCAAAAGCATCTTGGAAGAGCACCTTGAGCTGCTCTGTGGCGGTGGTGACCACACCCGATGCGACACCACGGTGGTAGAGACCGAAGTCGTAGAGCCAGATCCTGGTGCCATCGGCGAGGTCGACCTCGTAGGGCCGCTCGTCGAGCACCTCAACGCCCATACGCTGCAAGTAGGGAAGCACCTGCGACAGCGAGATCTCGGTGCCGACCCGGTAAATCTTGAACCTGAGCTCACCGGCTTCAGCGCCGGGCGGCTCGTAGAGGTTCATCCCCAGTGGACCGTCAGGCGCAAGCGCCTCTATCCGCTTGATGTCTGACACCACCAGCCGGGCGGGGAAGTCTTCCTTGTACGCCTCGGGGAAGGCTTCGGAGTACTTCTTCAGCAGCTCTACGGCGACGGCTTCACCGAGCTGCTCCAGCAAGGCATCGGCGAGGTCGTCATCCCATGTCCTGGTCGCTCGGGTGAGTCGAGCTTCAAGGATGCCGGCATCGACCTCGGGAATCGTGCTGCCAGCCTTACCGCGCACGACGTAGTGCAGGCGGGCGAGCACTGACTCAGATACCCGCGCGGTGTAGTCGGCGCTCTCGGCTCCGAACATCTCAAGCAATATCGACTCCATCGCGAGACGCACCTGCGTGGTGTACCGATCTCGCGGCAGATACACCAGCGCCGACGCGAAGCGCCCGTAGACGTCATACCGCAGGAAGAGGCGCACCTGGCGGCGCTCCTGCAGGTGCATGACGTTGACCGCGATGGGCATCAGTTGATCGACGTCCATCTGGAAGAGCTCGTCGCGCGGATAGGTCTCAAGGATCTGCAGCAGGTCCTTGCCGCTGTGACTCATCGCCGCGAAGCCGCTGGCCTCCAGGATTGACTTCACCTTGCGGCGAAGCACCGGGATGCGGGTGACGCTCTCGCTGTACGCAGAGGTCGTGAACAGACCGAGGATCCTGCGCTCGCCCGTGACATTTCCTTGCGCATCGAAGGTCTTGATGCCGATGTAGTCCAGGTACGCAGGCCGATGGACTGTCGAGCGGCTGTTGGCCTTGGTGAGGATCAGCAGGTGCTTCTCGCGCGCTTTGGCCCGCACTTCAGGTGGAAGCTTGCTGAAGGCCGACGACTCGGCATGGTCCCCCCTAAGGAGTCCGAGCCCGGTTCCCGCCTTGGTGATGAGAACATCCTCACCGTCGTGCTCCTGCAGCTCATACTCGCGGTAGCCAAGGA
>JANLWJ010000321.1:0-1696 GCA_031364455.1 Actinomycetes bacterium
CCTTCATCGCCTCTCACCCGTGCCCACATGCAGTCGGACGTTGTCGATCAGCCGCGTCGATCCCACATGCGCAGCAACGACCAGAATCGCCGGACCGCTCCCCTGCATCACTTCGAAGTTCTCCGGATCGACGAGCGACACGTAGTCGACCTTCACTCCGGACTCCGACAGGTGCGCCCGTGCCGCCTCTGCCGCGGCGGACGCACCCGCAGCCGCTGCTCCCGCACCGGCCTCAAGGGCCTCATGCAGGGTCAGCGCCTGCGCGCGGTCGGCGTCGACCAGGTAGATGTTGCGACTCGACAGCGCAAGGCCATCGGCATCTCTCACAGTCGGCACCTCGACGATCTCCACGTCAACGTCCAGGTCACGCACCATGCGCGAGATCAGCCATAGCTGCTGCGCGTCCTTCTGCCCGAAGTACGCGCGGTGTGGTGTCGTGAGGTTCAGCAGCTTGGCGACAACAGTCAGAACGCCGTCGAAATGACCTGGCCGGGACTCACCCTCCAAGACGTCGCCGACGGGGCCGGCGGCCACACGAACCACCGGGTCACCCGCGGGGTACACCTCGGACGGTCCCGGCGCGAAGAGCAGGTCGACACCTTCTGCGCTGCAGAGCTCGAGGTCGGCCGGGAAAGTCCGCGGGTACTTGTCCAGGTCTTCGCCAGGTGCGAACTGCAGCGGGTTCAGAAAGTCGGTGACAATCACGCGGTCGTCGTGCTGGCGAGCGCGTTTGATCAGTTCAGCATGGCCGGCGTGCAACGCACCCATGGTCATGACAACCGCGACCGACTCCCCAGATGCCGCCCACTTAGCCCTGGCGAGTGCGAGGTCGGCACGCGTTCGGGCGACGACCGTCATCGCTCGTCCTCCGCGCCCTCGATCGCGTCGAGCACGGCGTCCGCGTCGACCTCGTTCAGCAGCCCAGCGTCAACGGCCCGCCGCGCGGTGACCCGCGCCAGCGCGACGTAGAGGTCGGCTGTCTGGGGTGAGACGTTGCCGATCTCGTCGATGTGGCGCGCAACGGTCGCGGCATCACCACGCATCGCCGGGCCGGTCAGCGCTTGGTCGCCCAGGCGCAGCACGTTGTCGAGGGCTGCGCTGACAAGTGGCTGCAACACTCTGCGCGGGTCGTCGATGCCGGCCGATTCCAGCAGATCGGCACTGGACGCCACCAAGGTCACCAGGTGGTTGGATGCGTGTGCCAGCGCCGCGTGGTAGAGCGGGCGCGCGCTCTCGTCGACGTGGACAGGCTCTGCCTCCATCTCCAGGACAAGAGCGTCAGCCACCGGAAGGAAGGCAGCGGGCGCCGTAACACCGAACGAGGCACCGACCAGTCGGTCGATGTCGATCGATGTGCCGGTGAAGGTCATCACCGGATGAAGCGCCAGTGGCACAGCACCGATGCGCTGTGCAGGCTCCAGGACGCCGATTCCATATCGGCCGCTCGTGTGCACGACGATCTGACCGGAGCGCCACGCATCGACTGCCGCCAGCCCTTCGATGAGCCCAGGCAGCTGGTCGTCAGGAACAGTGACGAGCACCAGATCGGCGGCAGCGCACACCTCCGGTGGCGACACCACCATGGCCCCGGGCAGCAGAGTTTCAGCGCGTGAACGCGAGGCGTCCGAGACAGCTGATGCAGCCACCAGTCGGTGTCCGACTCGCGCCAGTGCTGCCCCCAGCACCGCCCCAACCC
>JANLWJ010000367.1:0-5451 GCA_031364455.1 Actinomycetes bacterium
CCCGAGTCGGATCGCCGAGGGTACTTCGGCGATGCGCTCGACGTGAGCGACGAGAGCGTCCAAGGCGGACTGGGATGCCTCGCCTTGGACCTGGATCGTGTATCCGATTGGGTAGGACCTTGTTGACAAGGCGGGCGACAGGGCAGTCGGGATGTGCCAGTTGCGAGGAGAGAAGACCACATGCCGGCGACGAAGGAAGACCTCACCTTGATCTTGCAGATGGAGCAGACGCTCCGCCCGAGTAAGGCAGCCAAGGCGTTCTGCTGGTCCGCGGAGGTCGAGGGCGAGAACGCCGGCCCCAAGTTCTGGGAGAAGCACGGGTTAGACAGCGAGGAAAGGCTTTACGTCAACGAGTACTCGACGTACTTCGAGCAGTTCTCCGTGGCGTGGGAGCGGGGACTTATCGACGAGGAACTGCTCCTCGATTGGGTTCCGGCAGCGATGGCCTGGCGACGGGTGGGTCCGATCCTCGAGGCGACCCGCGACCTCCTCGGACATCAGGATCTGTGGTCCGGATTCGAGGCGCTGGCGGAACGCCAGGCGGCGCTCGGCTGACCGATCGGCGCCCTGCCACGCACATACGGCTGGAAGCCCTACTGCGGACGGCCAACCGGGATCGACGTCAGCGTCGGCTTGCTTGTCTCGGCAAGCAAGCCCGCGTTGGCTGTCATTTACGCGAAGCCGATCCCCCTGAGGTGAACTCAGTACCAGGTCCAGGCGCAGGCCGAGATGCGCCAGCCTTGGTCGCCCTCCTGGGCTGCCATCGCCATGTAGCCCACTCTTTGCGCCGGTGCGCCGTCTTCTAGCCATCGCACGTCGACCGGGACGACGACATACGCGCTTCCGTTGCCACCCAACACTTTGCCCGATCCCTCGAGACGAACTGATGGTTCAGACATGCCAAACTCGCCGGCCATGCGAACCATGTCTTGGTACCACCTGGTCGCCGCACGGCTTCCGCTCCATGCGTGAGGAGGGAAGTCGTCGATGATCAGTGTCTCGTCCTCACAAGCGGCCTGGATGAGTTCGACGTCGTCATTGTTGAAGGCCTCGACGAATGCGCGAACCGCAGTCATGGGACCGAGGTCGGTCACATCAACCATCTGCGACCTCCCTGAGGACAGCACGGTGGTAAACCTGCGCTCACGTAGCACCCTAACGCTGTGGTCGGCATCGAGCCCGTGACGTGAGGACCGACGCCGCTGGACCGGCAGCAGAGTGCGTTCGGGAGGGTTCAGGTGCGCAGCTGAGGGGCACCGAGAAAGGTTGAGGAACGACTACTCGTCTCAGCGAAGAAGTCGTTGCCCTTGTCGTCGACGACGATGAACGCTGGGAAGTCTTCGACCTCGATCTTCCAGACCGCTTCCATGCCGAGCTCGGGGAACTCCAGGACGTCGACCTTCTTGATGACGTCCTGCGCCAGCCTCGCGGCAGGTCCGCCGATCGAACCGAGGTAGAAGCCACCGTTGTCGTGGCATGCCTTGGTGACCTGCGCCGAGCGGTTGCCCTTGGCGAGCATCACGTACGAGCCGCCGGCCTTCTGGAACTGGTCGACATAGGAGTCCATCCGTCCCGCCGTGGTGGGACCGAACGAGCCGGATGCGTATCCCTTTGGGGTCTTCGCCGGGCCGGCGTAGTAGACGACGTTGTCGCGCAGGTAGGGGGGCATCGACTCACCGGCGTCCAGCATCGACTTGATCTTGGCGTGGGCGATGTCGCGCGCGACGACGACCGACCCGGTGAGCGAAAGCCTGGTCTTGACCGGATAGCGGCTGAGCTCATCGCGGATCTCTGCCATCGGACGGTTGAGGTCGACGCGGACAACGTCATCGTCGAGGTGATCGTCGGTAACCTCCGGCAGGTAGTGCGCCGGGTCGGTCTCGAGCTGCTCGAGGAAGAGGCCATCCGCGGTGATCTTCGCCTTCGCTTGACGATCGGCCGAGCACGAGACTGCGATCGCGATCGGCAGGCTTGCCCCATGTCGGGGGAGACGGACGACCCGAACATCGTGACAGAAGTGCTTACCGCCGAACTGTGCCCCGATGCCGAACTGACGGGTCAGCTCGAGGATCTCGGCCTCGAGCGCGGTGTCGCGAATTCCGTGGCCGGCGATCGAGCCCTCAGCCGGCAGAGAATCGAGGTAGTGAGCGCTTGCAAGCTTCGCCGTTTTCAGTGCCGCCTCTGCGCTGGTTCCTCCGATGACGACGGCGAGGTGGTACGGAGGGCACGCTGCGGTTCCGAGGCTGCGGAGCTTCTCGTCCAGGAAGCGACGCATGGCTTCCGGGTTCAGGACTGCCTTGGTCTCCTGGAAGAGGAACGACTTGTTGGCGCTGCCACCGCCTTTGGCCATGAGCAGGAAGTGGTACTCGTCGCCGTCCGTTGCGTACAGGTCGATCTGCGCCGGCAGGTTGGTACCGGTGTTCTTCTCGTCCCACGTGGTCAGCGGTGCCATCTGCGAGTAGCGCAGGTTGAGCCGGGTGTACGCGTCGAAGATTCCTTTGCTGAGCGCCTCGCCATCGCCTCCACCGGTGACGACCCGCTCACCCTTCTTGCCCATCACGATCGCGGTCCCCGTGTCTTGGCACATCGGCAGCACTCCGCCTGCTGAGATGTTCGCGTTCTTCAGCAGGTCGAGTGCAACGAACCGGTCATTGGGGCTTGCCTCAGCGTCGTCGAGGATGTTGCGCAGTTGTTGCAGGTGACCGGGCCGCAGATAGTGGGCGATGTCGTGCATGGCCTCGTAGGCGAGCCGGGTCAGCGCGTCCGGGTGGACGCGCAGGAAGCGATCGCCATCGATGTCGAACGTCTGGATGCCATCGGTGGTGAGGAGGCGGTAGGGCGTCTCCTGAGGAGCGAGGGGCAACAGGTCGGAGTAGGTGAACGGCTCAGCCATTTGGCTAGGGTAGCTAGACGCCGCTCAGCAGTGCTCCAGCGACTCGATCTCCCAGCCGTACTCGCCGTACCTGTACCTAAACTCGCCGACGACCCTGTCCTTGCTGACCAGCCAAATCGCCTGAGTGCTTTCGCCGACGTCCGCGACAACCAACCGCCCGTTGGGGTACTGCTTGTCCAGCCCAGTCCCCTCAACAAACCGGGCGGCGAGCTCAATCGGAGGTGTCTCATCCACCGGCCGGGGCGCGGCATAGTCCGGGACGCCTGAGCTGAGTCCCTTCATCCAGCACGGGTCCCGCTCGAGCGAGCTAACCCACTCGTCAGTGTTGTCTAGCCACTCCTGGGCGGTCTGCTGATCCCAGTACCGGACATACCCGCACGAGTCCCACGTGATGGCATCAGCCAACGGGTCGAAGCCCCCCCAACGCGGCTCACCAGCAACGAGCAACCGTGTGCCGACCGAGTAGGTCGGGTCCTCATCACCGGGCTTGCCCATGTCGACGGTCACCGTGGTTTGCGTCCCGCCGAGGAACCACTGGTTGACATCGAAGGTGACTACCGCCAGTCCTAACGAACTCCCCTCGGAACCGTTCGATGTGCCAGGACCGATCGACCTCACCGTGCCATCGAACGCAAACGAGCGACGAGTCACCGCCTCGGGCGAGTACTGATCCACGCAAGTGACAGCCTCGGAATTCGACAACGGACCGTGACCGCCTACAGGTGAACCAGACGCTGCTGTGCTTGACGAGCCAGTCACGACCGGCGCGGCTGTGTCCCCCGACAGGGACGAGAGCTGCGTAGCCCCGATTACCACTGCCGCAGTCACCACGACGGCCGCTGGAACAGCCAACCACTGCCACCGCCTCGACAAGGCGGTGCCGCGGTTACTCAGGTACTCAGACAGTGGCCTCACCAACGGAGCCTGTGACTCCTTGTCCCGGAACAACCCACGCAGCTGGTCTTCGAGGTCGCTCACGATGTCACCTCCCGTTCGATCTCGATCCGCTTCCGCAGCCGTGACATCGCTCGGGAAGTGTTGGCGCGCACGGTCGCGGGACGGCATCCCAGCAGTTCAGCCGCTTGGGTGTCTGACAGGTCCTCATAGAACCGAAGGACAACGGCGGCACGCTCCGCTGCTGGCAGCGTCACCAACAGGCTCCACAACCGGTCACGGTCGGCCACCTGATCCTCGAAGGCGTCACCGCCAGGTGGGGCGACCATCTGGTGGGCATCAGCCACGAGAACGGCAGACGAGTTTGATCGACGCTTGGCTTGCCTCTTGAACTCGTTGACCATCACCCGCTTGGCGTACGCAACGGGTGCGTCAGCCCGAGAGACCTTGCCCCAGTGCCGGTGAAGCTTCACCAGTGTGTCCTGCATCAGGTCCTGGGCAGAGTCCGACGATCCGGTCAACATCAAGGCAAGCCGAAGCAACGCAGCACCGTGCGCCGCCAACAGCCCCTCCAACGACTCCACCCTCACCTCCACCCTCTAAGACACCCCAGGGGCCGCGAACCGCTGCGTGTAGTGGAGTGCCACACGGCCGCGCGCGAACGAATCACAAGGGCCTAACCGTGTCACGCCCAATGTGCGGCCGGGTTCACACAACGCACCCATCGGGGGAATGAGCCAGACTTTGGCCGGCTCAACCAGTCGGGTCGGGCTGATCTGGTCAGTCGACGAGCCGCCTGCCTAGCTGCCGGACGGTGACCAGCCACATCAGCAGGGCGAAGACCACCAGGAATGCGAAGTTGTACAGGTCGGCCGGCCAGTCCCACCCGAAGCAGGCGGCACGGACCAGCTCGACGCAGTGGTACAGGGGGTTGAACTGTGCTGCGAACTGCAGACCGGGTGGGAGGTTGCTGATCGGGAAGAACGTTCCGGCGACGAGGAAGAGCGGAGTCAGCACGATGGACGTGACGTAGGTGGTCTCGTCGATGGTCTTGATGATGGCTGAGACCCACATGCCGAAGAACGCGAACCCAAGACCTGTGACGAAGCCGATGAAGGGCACGAGCAGCATCCCCCACGTCGGCGTCAGCCCAAAGAACATGGTGACGACCAGGGGGAAAGACCCGTAGAAACCCGCCTTCGCGGCAATCCAAGATCCCTCGGCGAGCGCGAGCTCGTCGACACTGACCGGAGCGGCCAGCAGCGCGTCATATGTCCGCTGAAAGACACGGCGGACGTAGGTGTTGAACATGCCAGGGAAGGCCGAGGCAAAGAGCACCGCGGTGGCTACCGATCCCGTTCCGACGAACTCGACGTACGAGATGCCGTCAACTTGCTCAACGAGGGTGCCGACCCCTAGGCCGAACGCCAGTAGGTAGATGACCGGCTGCACGACTGACGACGACGTCGTCGACAGCCAGTAGCGCTTGAACAGGGTGAACTCGCGGTTCCAGATCCCTTCGAAGGTGGCCCACTCGTAGCGTCGAGCGCCCCGGTCTGTCGTGCTCACTCCAGCACCTCCCCGGTGAGCAGAACGAATACGTACTCGAGGGTCGCCGTGCGGTGGACACTCTCGCCTAGCGCACCGAGCTCATCGAGCAGGCG
>JANLWJ010000383.1:0-8897 GCA_031364455.1 Actinomycetes bacterium
GGCATCATCACCCGCCACTTCGCCGCCGATGACGAGAGCGTCGTCGACATGGCGGCGGCAGCAGCGGAGAAGGCCCTCGCCGGTGCCGGAATCAGCGCCGACCAGCTGGATGCCGTGGTCGTCAGCACCGTCACGCACCTCCTGCAGACCCCGTCGGCTGCCGCCGAGCTCGCCTTCCGGCTCGGGGCCGGCACCCCGGCCGCCTTCGACATCAGCGCTGCCTGCGCCGGTTTCAGCTATGGGCTAGCGATCGCCCAGGATCTCATCAGGGGCGGCAGCGCGACCCGCGTCCTACTGGTCGGCGTCGAGAAGCTCTCCGACATCACCGATCCCACCGACCGTGGAACAGCGTTCATCTTCGGCGACGGCGCCGGCGCTGTCGTCATCGGACCCTCGGAAACGCCGGCCATCGGCCCGGTGGTGTGGGGCTCGGACGGTGCGCAGACCGAAGCGATCATCCAAGACGTTCCCTGGCAGGTCTTCCGCAATGGAGCCAGCCACAAGTTTCCGTCGCTGCGGATGAACGGGCAGCAGGTCTTTCGCTGGGCCGTCTATGAGATGGCCAAGGTCGCCAGGGAGGCGTTGGACAGCGCCGGGATCGGGGTGGACGACCTCGACGTCTTCATCCCGCACCAGGCGAACATGCGGATCACCGATGCCATGATCAAGCAGCTCGGGCTGCCCGAGTCCGTCGTCGTTGCCCGCGACATCGCCGAGACCGGCAACACCTCGGCAGCCTCGATCCCGCTGGCGATGGGTCGCATGCTTGAAGAGGGGCAGATCAAGAGCGGTGACCTCGCCTTGCTCATCGGCTTCGGTGCGGGGTTGGTCTACTCCGCCCAGGTAGTCGTCGTGCCATAGTCATCTTGACCTCCCGCCCCCGCGGGACCGCAGTAAACCGAACAGTCCGAGAGATAGATACAGCCAGAACAAGGAGTTCCCATGGCGGACCAGCAAGAGATCCTCAGCGGCCTCGCTGAGATCGTGAACGAGGTTGCCGGCGTGCCCGTCGACAGCGTTCAGCTCGGCAAGGCTTTCACCGACGATCTCGACATCGACTCACTGTCGATGGTCGAGGTGGTTGTTGCCGCCGAGGAGAAGTTCGGCGTCAAGATCCCTGACGACGACGTCAAGGACCTCCGCACCGTCGGTGACGCCGTCACGTACATCGCGCAGGCGGGTGCCTGACCGATGTCCACCACACCCAGGTCTGACGCACAGACTGTCGTGATCACCGGCCTTGGCGCCACAACGCCAGTCGGTGGCGACGTCGCGTCAACCTGGGACGGACTGCTCGCTGGTCGCTCCGGCGTCCGCTCCCTCACAGAGGAGTGGGCGTCGGAGCTGCCGGTGCAGTTCGCCGCTCGGGTAGCGGTAGACCCGGGCGACGTCCTCGACCGCGTCGAGGCGCGCAAACTCGACCGCACCCAGCAACTCGCCCTCATCGCAGCGCGTGAAGCATGGGCGGACGCCGGGACACCCGACGTCGACCGCGAGCGGCTCGGCGTCAGCATCGCCACCGGAATCGGCGGCGCGCTCACCCTGCTCGGCCAGTGGGACATCTACCGCGAGTCCGGCCCCCGCCGGGTCAGCCCGCACACCATCCCGATGCTCATGCCGAACGGTCCAGCGGCCGTGGTTGGTCTTGAGATCACTGCGCGCGCCGGCGTCCACACCCCGGTGTCGGCGTGTGCGTCTGGGGCCGAGGCTGTAGCGCAGGGTCTTGCGATGATCCGCGGCGGCCGCGCCGACTTGGTGGTCGTCGGCGGCACCGAGGCCTGCATCCACCCGCTGCCACTCGCGGCCTTCGCCGCGATGCGCGCACTCTCCAAGCGCAACGACGACCCGGCAGCCGCGTCACGTCCCTGGGACACCGACCGTGACGGCTTCGTCTTCGGCGAGGGTGCGGCCGTACTCGTCATCGAGACTGCTGAGCACGCCAAGGCCCGCGGCGCCAAGATCTACGGCGAGGTGGCCGGGGCCGGCATCACCGCTGACGGACACCACATCGCCCAGCCCGACCCCGAAGGCAAGGGCGCAACTCGCGCGATGCGAATGGCCCTGGCTGATGCGGGCGCCGATCCGACTGATGTCGTCCACATCAACGCCCACGGCACGAGCACGCCGCAGGGCGATGTCGCAGAGGCGCTGGCCATTCGCACCGCACTCGGGGACGCCGCTGCACAGGTGGCAGTTACCTCGACAAAGTCGATGACCGGGCACCTGCTCGGTGCCGCCGGCGCCGTCGAGTCGTTGGCCTGCGTGATGGCGTTGCACGACCAGCTGGTGCCGCCGACCATCAACCTCGAGAACCTCGATCCTGACGTGCAGCTCGACATCGTCTCCGGCCAGGCGCGCAAGCTGGCCGACGACCGCTTCCCAGGTGCCGTTGCACTCAACAACTCATTCGGCTTTGGCGGCCACAATGTCGCCCTCGCCTTCCGGAGCTACCCATGACGACCACCGAGCAGCCGGCGCCTGCAGCCAAGAAGCCCAAGATCGCGCGCGCGGACGACCCTCGGAACCCGAACAAGCGGCTCCGTGCCCTCTTCGACGACGGCACCTACGTCGCGCTCACGGCCGATGGTGACTCGGGGATGCTGGCCGGCCACGGTTTGGTCAACGGGACGCACGCCGTCGCCTTCTGCTCTGACGCCACCATCATGGGCGGCGCCATGGGAGCCGAGGGATGCAAGGTCATCCTCGCTGCTTACGCCAGGGCGCTCGCCGACGAGATCCCGGTCATTGGCCTCTGGCACTCCGGCGGTGCGCGCCTGGCTGAGGGAGTTGTCTCGCTGCACGCCGTCGGCGAGGTCTTCAACATCATGACCAGGGCGTCCGGACGCATCCCCCAGATCTCCGTCGTCCTGGGTGCCGCCGCAGGTGGCGCCGCCTACGGGCCGGCACTCACCGACATCGTCATCCTTGGCCCGAATGGCAGGGTCTTCGTGACGGGGCCGGACGTCGTCCGCTCGGTCACCGGCGAGGACGTCAACATGGAGCGTCTGGGAGGCGCCGAGCCGCACGCGCGCCGCAGTGGCGTCGTGCACATCGCCACCGAAACCGACGCGGAAGCGCTCGAGAAAGCGCGGTCGCTGACGCACCTGTTCGGCGCCCAGGGAGGGTTGGAGGCGACTACCCCCATCGTCGACGTCGACCTCGAGGAGTACCTGCCCGCGTCGGCCAAGCGCGCCTACGACGTCCACCCTCTCGTGCGGCACCTGCTCGATGAGGGCTCGTCGGTCGAGCTGCACGAGCGCTGGGCGCCCAACATCGTCACCACCCTCGGCCGCCTCGGCGGTCGCACCGTTGGCGTGATCGCAAACAACCCGCTGCGTCTCGGCGGTTGCCTCGACTCCCCCTCGGCGGAGAAGGCGGCGCGCTTCGTCCGCATGTGTGACGCGTTCGGCGTCCCGCTGGTCGTGGTCGTCGATGTTCCCGGCTACCTGCCCGGTGTTGGTCAGGAATGGGACGGCGTCGTCCGGCGCGGCGCAAAGCTGCTGCACGCCTTCGCCGAGGCGGTAGTGCCCCGGGTGACCGTCGTGACACGCAAGGCGTACGGCGGCGCGTACATCGCGATGAACTCCCGCGCGCTCGGCGCCACCCGGGTGTTCGCCTGGCCCGGCGCGACCGTGGCAGTGATGGGGTCGGTTGCCGCCGTCCGCATCCTGCACCGAAGGCGCCTGGCCGACCTGCCCGATGACATCCGAGCCGAGGTCGAGCTCGAACTGGCCGAAGAGCACGAGCTGCTCGCCGGCGGCCTGGAGAAGGCCCAGTCCCTCGGCGTCGTCGACGAGGTCATCGAACCGGCCGTGACCCGGTCCGCCCTGGCTGCCGCGATCGTCGCCGCCGCCCCGCTTCGGGGCCGACACGGCAACATCCCCCTCTAGCCCTACCCCCATCATTGTGTGAGTTGGCTGGGGCCATCACCCCTGCCAACTCACACAACAATGCTGAGCCGACATTCAGGATTCACCCGCGAGGCGGGTCCACCGCGAAGTACGGTCCCGGAATGATTCGCCACAAGGACGCCCTCACTCGCTCGCGCCGAACAGTTGCCGCCCTCATCGCGGTCGTCGCCGTGGCGTCCGGGGTGGCAGCCATCGCATCCACCCCGGCGACAGCGTCCCCCACCACGGCGCCCGGTGTTCCCGCTCGGCTGGAGAAATGCACACGCGCCTTGCTGGCATGGTGCGGGGAGCTCGAGGTGCCGCTCGATCGCACCGGCCGGACGCCCGGCACGACAACGGTGCGGTTCCAGTACTACCCGGCTACCGACACCACCCAGCCCGCCGGAACCATCGTCGCGCAAGAAGGCGGTCCCGGGTACGCCACCACCGACAGCGCCGAGTACTTCCTCGAGCTACTCCAACCACTCCGCGACACCCGTGCGGTGCTGCTGGTCGACGCCCGCGGCACGGGGTGGAGCGATCCGCTCGACTGCCCAGAGGCGCAGGACTACGCCGGGGACTGGGTCGAGGACGCCGCAGCCTGCGGTGAGCGGCTCGGCCCGTTGGCAGACCTCTACACAACGGCGAACGTGGCGGACGACATGGCCGACGTTCTCGGGTACCTGAAGATCGACGAGGTCGACGTCTACGGCGACAGCTACGGCTCGTTCTTCGCGCAGACCTTCACCGCCCGCTACCCCAACCTGGTGCGCAGCGCAGTCTTCGACGGGACGTATCCCATCTCCGGGCTCGATCCCTGGTACGCGAGCACTGCTCAGCGGCTGCGCGACAACCTTCGCCTCTTCTGTTCCCGCAGCCCTGACACCTGCCCCGTCAAACCCTCCAACATGCAGGACCTGCTCATGGAGTCAGTTGGAGTGCTGCGTCTCACCCCGATTCGCACGACAGCACCGGACGGTTACGGCTATGAGGTACCCGTCACGCTCACGCCACGCCGCCTGCTCGACACCCTGCTCTACACCGATGTCACCGCCGGCTACATGCGTGCGGTACCCGCCGCCCTCGCCGCGATGCTGCGGGGCAACCCGAGACCACTCGCGCGGATGGTGGCCGAGGTCGAAGGTGCAAGCACGGACGCCGTCCCGGGCAAGATGGCAATCCCCCGTCCCAATGACGAGCTGCGCGGATTCTCCGAGGGCGCTTACCTCGCCTATGCCTGCAGCGACTATCCGCAACTGTGGGACAAGGACGCTGGACGCGCGGAGCGCGAACGGCAGTTTGCGCTGGCCATCGCCGAACTGAGCCCTGCGGTGACCAAGCCGTGGACGCCGCAGGAATGGGCGTCCAGCGAGTTCTTCGTCTACGACTACTGCATCGGTTGGCCGAAGCCGACCGTCGCAGAACCTCCGTTCCCTGGCGGTGCGTATCCGAACGTTCCGGTGCTCGTGCTCAATGGTGACCTCGACCTGCGCACCGACGTGTACCAAGCACGCATTGTGGCCGATAACTTCCCGAACTCAACCTACGTCGAGGTGCCGAACGCAGGACACGTCACAGCCATCTATGACGTCGACCGTTGTGCGTCGGCGATCGCCAGGCGGTTCATCACCACCCTGGACGCCGGTGATACCTCCTGCACTGATGACATCCCCGAGCATCGAGCCATCAGGGTCTTCGCTGAAACTGCCAGGCAAGCCCCACAGGCTGACGTGGCCAGCAACCGCGACCGGTCAACCGCACGCGACCGGCGCGCGGCCTACGTCGCCATGGAGACCGTTGCAGACGTCATCGACCGCTGGTACGCGATTCCTGGGTACACGGGTACGAGTCTCTATGGCGGTCGGTTCGGGATGTACACCACTGGCGGCTACCCATTCACCGACCGCATCTGGTCGCTGCAGCTGAACCACCTAAAGTGGGTGCGCGACATTCAGGTCACCGGCACCGGCACGATGCAGCGCGGACGCGGCCCGGCCGAGATGCAGTTAACCATCCGCGGACCAGGCACCGACAAGGGATCGCTCACCATGAAGTGGACCACGCGGGTGCCGCTCGAGACGGCGTCCGTCACCGGAACCATCGGGGGACGCCGTATCGATCTCCTCGTTCCGGCACCGACCTACTTCTAACCAGCCACGTGGGAGCGCGAGAAACCCCTCCCACGTCGCCGCGGGAGGGGCCTCGTCGCAACCGGACAGGGAAGGGGACTCGTCCGGCTACATGCCCCAGGTATCGATCGGCTAGATCACCTGGTGCAGCCAACGGACCGGCGCGCCATCACCGGCGTAGCGGAAGGTCTCGAGCTCGTCGTCCCACGGGCGTCCCAGAAGCTGGTCGAGCGCATCGGGCAGCGCGCCCTTGCCGGCCTCGGCGTCGAGCATGGCCAGCCTGATCCGGTCCTCCGGAACCAAGATGTCGCCGTGCAGCCCCATCACGGCATGAAAGATCCCGAGCGAGGGGGTGTACATGTAGCGCTCGCCCTCGAAGCCAGGGGACGCCTCTTCGGTGACCTCGTAGCGCACGTGCTCCCACCCGCGCATGGCCGAGGTCAGGGTCGCGGCAGTTCCAGGGGCGGCCTGCCAGGAGAGCTCAGCGCGGTAGCTGGCAGTCTGCGCCGGCTGCGGCGTCCACTGCAGACTGACGTGGCCGCCAAGCACTCCGGCTATCGCCCATTCGACATGTGGGCATAGCGCAGCAGGGGCGGAGTGGATGAACACCACCCCGCGGGTAGCAGGCAAAAGCGACATCTCCGGCCTCCTTTGCGAGGGTCGCCTTCCCCAGCTACCTCGCCGGCCGGACGCCGGATACATGCATCACGCTCGTCGCATTGTGCCTGACCGGGCCAAATCAAGCCACCATCGGCCCGGCGAGTCGGCCAAGATCAGCGGTTCAGGAGAGCACGACGCCGACGCACCAGACCAGGATGATCGCGATCCCGGCCACCATCTGGACCACAGTTCCCAGTCCGTACCCCTGCAGCGCCGCCCAGGTGGTATCCCAGGCCGTCCTGGGGTCGCGGAGCCGGATCAGCTCGGCCAGCCAGAGCCCGGCGATGCCCCCGACCACGATTCCCACCAGCGGGATCATCACGAAGCCCACCACAGCCCCCACCACCGCCATCAGCAGCGCCCACCACGGCGCCCCGGCATCGGTGGCCTTTCGCCCCGACAGCGTCAGGGCCGCCACGGTTCCGACGATGGCCAACACCGTGACCACCCCGAAGGTCGCCCAGCGCCAGGCGCCACCGCCGTCGAGCAGTGCCCAGACGCCGACCGCGCCCCACATCAGGATCAGCCCAGGAAGCACCGGGACCACCAGCCCGACCACCCCGACCGCCAACACGATTGCGACGGCGATCTCAAGCCACGGACTCATACCTCTGATCGTGTCACGTCCCTGTCCAGATGTGGTGCCGACGAAAGAGCAGCACACTGGACCTCATGAACTCACCTCACCGACGGGCTCTTGTCACCGGTGCAACCGGATACATCGGCGGTCGCCTGGTCCCTGAGCTGCTGGCTGCCGGCTTCACGGTGCGTGTCCTCGCCAGGTCGCCCGACCGACTGCGTGACCGCCCGTGGGCGGGGCAGATCGAGGTCGTGGCCGGTGATGCCACCGACCCCCGAGCAGTCGCCGACGCCATACGGGACGTCGACGTCGCCTACTACCTCCTGCACTCACTCGTCGAAGGTGAGGGATTCGACCAGCTCGAGTCCTCGATGGCGACGACCTTCGCCGACGCAGCGCAGTCTTCCGGCGTAGGCCGCATCGTCTACCTCGGTGGACTCACTCCCCCAGAGACGCAGCCGGGTAGCAGCAATGCAGCACCTCTCTCGCTGCACCTGTCGTCACGGCTGCACGTAGGTGAAATCCTGCGCGCCTCAGGTGTTCCGACCGCCGAGCTGCGCGCCGCAGTGATCATTGGCTCCGGGTCTGCCTCGTTCGAAATGCTCCGGTACCTCACCGAGCGTCTACCGGCGATGGTCACTCCCAAGTGGGTCCACAATCGAATCCAGCCCATCGCGATCCGCGACGTGCTGCGCTACCTCGTGGCGTCAGCCGACTTACCACCTGACATCAATCGGGCCTTCGACATCGGCGGCGCTGACGTTCTCACCTACGCCGACATGATGCAACGCTACGCATCGGTCGCCGGGTTGCGACGCCGGGTCATCGTCCCGGTACCCGTGCTATCACCGACGTTGTCGAGCCACTGGGTGGGGATTGTGACGCCGGTGCCGCGCGCGATCGCTCGCCCCCTGGTGGAATCACTCAAACACGAGGTCTTCTGCCGCGAGCACGACATCGCGCAGTACATCCCCGACCCCGTCGATGGGCTGGTCGGCTTCGACCGTGCCGTCGAGCTCGCACTACGGCGCATCAAGGACGCTGACGTTGCAACGCGATGGTCGAACGCTTCGGTCCTCGGCGCGCCGAGCGACCCCCTTCCGACCGATCCCGACTGGGCGGGCGGATCGCTCTATGCCGACGAGCGCGAGCGCGAGACGAGCGCATCGCCAGCTGCGCTCTGGCAGGTCATCGAGGGCATCGGCGGCGAGCGCGGCTGGTACTCGTTTCCGTTGGCATGGGAGGTGCGAGGCCTGATGGACCGGGCGGTCGGCGGAGTGGGTCTGCGGCGTGGACGCCGCGACCCAGACCGCCTGATGGTGGGTGAGGCACTGGACTTCTGGCGGGTCGAGGAGCGCGTCCCCGAGAAGCTACTTCGGCTACGTGCCGAGATGCGGCTGCCTGGACTGGCGTGGCTCGAGATGACCGTCGATGAAGACCCGACCACCTACCGGCAGCGCGCCATCTTCCACCCACGCGGGCTCTGGGGTCACGCGTATTGGTGGATCGTCGCGCCCTTCCACGGCATCGTCTTCGGATCGATGGTGCGCAATATCGTGCACGCCGCCGAAGACGTCGACGCAGCTATCGTTCGCAACTCAGTGGACGGACCTCAGAGCACCTCGTCGGCCCAGGTGC
>JANLWJ010000396.1:0-2214 GCA_031364455.1 Actinomycetes bacterium
GGTTACCCGCGTCATCGGCCACGATCGAGTCCGGGCTGTCGAAGTGCGGGACCTCTCCACTGGAGTTCGCCGCGTGATTCCGTGTGACGTCGTCGTGTTCACCGGTGACTGGATCCCCGACCATGAGCTAGCCCGACTGCGTGGACTCGAGATGGACCCCGGTCACCTGGGCCCTGTTGTCGACACCGGGCTGCGTACAAGTGCTGACGGCATCTTTGCCGCGGGGAATCTGCTCCATCCGGTCGACACCGCAGACGTCGCGGCGCTCGACGGCCGACATGTTGCCCGGCAGGTTCTCCGCTCCTTGGGCGATGCGGCTCCGCCGGAGCAGGGCATCCGCATCCAAGTGAGCCAGCCCTTCATGTGGGTAAGCCCTGGCGTCATCAGTGCTCCGGTCATCGCCCCGCCGCGCTCCCGAGTGCTGCTGTGGTCGGGCGAGTTCCGGGCAGTGCCGGTGGTGGAGGTGCGTCAGGCAGGAGCGGTCATCGCTCGCCGCCGGGTGCCGTGGCCGGTATCGCCAGGGCGGGTGTTCCGGCTGCCCTGGAGCATGTTCACCTCCGCAGATCCTGACCGAGGGGATGTTCTTGTCTCACTGGCATGACCTCTGACCCTGGGCCGTCCACCCGAGGTGCGGAAGGCTGCTGCTAGGGGTGATGCTCTGTGTTCGTCGACCGAGTGGACGCCGGCCGCCGCCTTGGCCGGAAGGTATGTGGACTACGCGCTGAGGGCGACATCGTGGTACTCGGCATCCCGCGCGGTGGGGTACCGGTGGCCGCCGAAGTCGCACGGCAGCTCCATGCACCGCTAGACGTCATCGTGGTGCGAAAGCTCGGCGTGCCCCGGCAGCCCGAGCTAGCGCTCGGCGCGGTCGGCGAGGACCGCATCCGGGTGCTCAACGACGACGTCATTCGGCATGCGTCGATCAGCGCTGACGATGTGCAGGCGCTCTCTGAGCGGGGGTGGCGTGAAGTTGAGCGGCGGGCCAAGGAGTACCGGGGCGTGTGCCAGCGTGAGTCCCTGGTCGACCGCACGGCCCTCATCGTCGATGACGGTGTCGCCACCGGGGCCACGGCACGGGCCGCCTGTCAGATCGCCTCTGAGCACGGAGCTCACCGCGTCGTACTCGCCGTGCCAGTTGCGCCGCTCGGCTGGACCCGCGCCTTCCACGACGTCGCCGACGAGTGCATTTGCCTTGAGACTCCTTCGGGTTTCCTTGCGGTCGGCGCGCACTACCAAGACTTTCGAGCAACGAGTGATGAAGAGGTGATGGAGTGCCTGGCGGCTGCTCCGGCTGCGGCGACCCCTGTCAAGGCACGGACCGTATCCGTTCCGGTCGCTGGCGCCTCCCTGGTCGGGGTCATCACGGTCCCGCCCGATGCCCGGGGTCTGATCGTCTTCGCGCACGGCAGTGGGAGCAGTCACCGAAGTGTCCGGAACCGGCTCGTCGCCGAGCGGCTTGTCGACGCTGGGCTCGCCACGGCCCTGGTGGACCTCCTCACCGAAGAGGAGGACGGGGATCGTGAGCTCGTTTTCGACATCGACTTCTTGACCCATCGGCTGCTTGCGCTGACCAGCTGGTTGCAGCAGCAGGCAGAACTAGGTTCCCTGCGGTTGGGGTTCTTCGGAGCCAGTACCGGTGCCGCCGCCGCCCTGTCAGCTGCGGCCGTACTGGGTGAAGCCTTTGCCGTTGTGGTCTCGCGTGGTGGCCGCCCCGATCTCGCTCTGCCGGTGCTTTCCGAGGTCAAGGCGCCCACCCTGCTCATCGTCGGTGGAGCCGACACGACGGTCCTCGGGCTCAACCGCCAGGCCTTGGCGCAGTTGGACTGTCCTGCTGAGTTGCTCGTGGTCCCGGGAGCAACCCACCTGTTCGCTGAGCCGGGCGAGCTCGAGGCCGTTGCTGCTGCGGCGACCGACTGGTTCCTCGGTCACCTCATGTGACGTTGAGTAGTCGACTGACCACGGAAAGCACTCTTCCTCCGCGAAGGGGGTGCTGTCCGACCGAACGATGGTGATGATCTGCCGCGACCGTCGACAATGGGGGCTCGCTGTCGGCGTTGACTGCCGGCGTGGTCCACAGGGGGAGTCATTCGTGTTGCCCGCACCTCACGTCATTAGTCGGGGCGTCCTCGGTCGAGTTGGAGCTGTAGCGGTGGTGTTCGTCACCGCACTGAGCGGAGCTCAACTTGCCGTCTCGCTCCCAGCACAGGCTGATAC
>JANLWJ010000411.1:0-7929 GCA_031364455.1 Actinomycetes bacterium
GAGCGAGGCGTGGCCGAGGAGCTCCTGGACGGAGCGCAGGTCGGCGCCGCCCTCGAGCAGGTGCGTGGCCGCGGTGTGCCGCAGTCCATGCGGGCCGAGATCGGGTGCGTTCTCGACCGATGTCAGGTGTTCGTGTACCAGGGTACGAACTGCCCGTTGGTCGATGCGACGCCCCCTCCTCCCGAGGAATAGGGCTGGTCCGCTACCGGGCAGCGCCAGCGACGCTCGGGGGCCGGAGAGCCATCGGTCGATGGCCCGCTGGGCCGGTACCCCGTAGGGCACCGTACGTTCCTTGGCCCCCTTGCCGAAGACCCGAACTGTTCGCCGACCATCATCGACGTCGTCGATGTCCAGGCCGCAGAGCTCGCTCACCCGGATGCCGGTCGCGTAGAGCAGCTCGAGGATCGCGACATCTCGATGGCCGAGCGGATCATCATCTTCGCGCGCACGTTCAGCAGCCGACTCGAGCAGTTCGACCACTTGGCCAGCGCCAAGCACCTGGGGAAGCGTCCGATGCGCCTTCGGCCGCGCCAGCCGAGCGCCGGCATCGCGGGATCCCCTACCACTGCGCTCAACCCATCTGGTGAAGGTGCGGGCCGCCGATGCCTTACGTGCGATCGTGCTGCGCGCGCGGCCGGTGGACTGCTGAAGCGCCAGCCAGCTGCGCAGATCGGCGAGATCAACATCGCCTGCCGAAGTGCGACCTCTGCGGCTGGCGTGTTCGAGCAGACTGGCGATGTCGGTGCGGTACGCCCGCACTGACCCGGGCGAGAGCCCACGTTCGGAACGCAGATGACGTTCGAAGGCCTCCGCGGCCTCGGCTAGCTCGCCTGGCAACGTCTCGCTGGGCAACGTCTCCGCGACGCCCGCTGGCTGATCTGACACTGCTCCACCGTGCGCGACACCGGGCCCCGAGGCAAGCCCCCGCGCCGCCCGCCCTCACTCGTCGCGACGAAGAACGGTGTCGGCGGCACCGGGAACTCGAACGAATCCGGCAGCCACCTCACGCAGCAGTCCGGCGGCTACCAGCCGCAGCACCACTCCTCCGGTCGCGCCGGTGGCCACCCCGGCGCGGACCGCGAGGTCGTCGACCGTCACGGCAGTCTCGGTGGGCATCGCTTCCAGCACCCGAAGTGAAGTGGGGTCGAGCGAGTCCCTCACCCGACGGAGGGGGTCCTGCCGTTCGGCGAGCTCACCGATCAGTCCCACCTCCTCGATCACCTCGGACGCATCGGTGACGATGCGCGCGGCCTCGTCGGTACGGGCCAGCCGGTGACAGCCGGCCGACATCGCCGACGTGACCGGACCGGGGACGACCATGACCGGGCGGCCCAGTCGGCGGGCGACAGCGGCGGTGTTCAGCGCACCGGAGCGATGGGCAGCCTCGACGACCACGGTGCCACGCGTCAGGGCCGCAATGATCCGGTTACGGTGCAGAAACCGAGGCTTGGTTGGCGTCACCCCGGGTGGGTACTCAGAGACGAGCACCCCGCTCTCACGAAGACGGGCGAAGAGATCGGTGTGGCCACGTGGGTAGGCGACGTCGACTCCGAAAGCAAGGGCGGCAATGGTGGTACCACCAGCGGCGAGAGCGCCGCGGTGAGCCGCGGCATCGATGCCATAGGCCCCGCCGGAGACCACTGCCCACCCGCGCGCCCCAAGATCGGTGGCGAGTTCGCTGGCCACGTGCAACCCGTACTGAGTCGCCGCTCGCGCCCCAACGACCGCAACCGAGCGCGCTGCTGCTGAGCGCAGCTCGCCGCCGACGACGAACAGACCCCAGGGAGCCGCGGCCCCGAGTGCCATCAGCTGGGTCGGCCATTCGCCGTCTCCAGGGACGAGGTAGCGACCCCCGTGAGCGAGCCACGCCTCGTCCCGGTTCACCGGTGGCAGCGCCAGCCTGGCTCGGTAGTGTTCAACTCCGCGCAGCGTTCGGTCATCGGCCTCGATCCGGTCCAACACCTCTGGTCCAGAGCTCTTCGCCAGCTCGGCTCCGAGCCGTTCGTCCCCCGGTTCGGCGAGCTGGGAGAGTCGCATCCGCGCCGCACGCTCGTCACTGAGGTGTTCTAGGCCGCCCACGGCAAACCCCCACCGCGCAGCACCACGGCTGCGGAGACTTCCGCAGCACCAGGCTGGTCGAGTCCGCCAAGGTCGGCCAGCGTCCAGGCGACCCTGAGCACCCGGTCGACGCCACGACCGGAGAGTCGACCCCGACCCACCTCATCGAGAACAACGGCGGTGCCACCGGGGAGGACCTGGTGTGTTGAACGCAGCGCTGGTCCGGGAACCTCCGCATTGCTCGACCACGGGTGTCCGGCGAACCGCCGCAGGGCTCGGTCGCGGGCCACCAACACCCGCTCGCGCACCGCTGAGCTCGGCTCCCCGCCCATTCCTTCCACGAGCTCAGCCCTCGTTACCGGAAGCACCGGCACTTGCAGGTCGACACGGTCGAGCAGTGGGCCGCTCATTCGGGCGGCGTAGCGACGCTTCTGGTCGGGCGTGCACACGCAGTCGAGTCCGCGACCACTCGCTCGGCCGCACGGACACGGGTTGGCCGCCAACACAAGTTGGAAGCGAGCCGGGTAAGTCACCGTCGCGTCGCCACGCGCCAGCTGGACCTCACCGCGCTCCATCGGTTGCCGCAGCGTGTCGAGCACCGCCCGACTGAACTCAGGGGTCTCGTCGAGGAACAAGACACCGCGGTGGGCGAGGCTGACGGCGCCAGGTCGTGCCACGCCCACGCCACCGCCAACGAGGGCAGCCGCCGACGCAGTGTGGTGCGGGGCCTGAAAGGGCGGCCGGACCACCATCGGGCGTTCTGGTCGAAGTGCGCCAGCCACCGAGTGAACGGCTGTCACCTCAAGTACCTGCTGATCGGTGAGCGGCGGTAGGAGACCGGGGAGCCGCTCGGCCAACAGGCTCTTGCCGGCGCCGGGGGCACCGTGCAGCAGGAGGTGGTGACCACCGGCCGCTGCCACCTCAACCGCCAGACGCGGCGTCGCCTGACCGTTGACATCTTCGAGGTCAGGACCATCGAGTGGGACTGCGTCAGGCGAGATCGCTTCGGCCCAACGCGGCTCCCGGATGCCACGTAGAATTTCCACCACCTCGGTCAGATCGGCAGCAACGGCCACCTCGGCCCCCGGGACGAGGGCAGCCTCACCCCCCGACGGCTCGGCGACCAGCAGCCGCTCACGCCCGGCAGCCACGGCGGCCAGCACCATCGGGAGCACTCCCCTGACCGGCCGGACGGCGCCATCAAGACCGAGCTCGGCGATCAGCACCCATCCCTCGGTGGACCCTTGAGGCACCAGTTCGAAGGCCGCCAAGCAGGCGCAGGCGAGTGCGAGGTCCAAGCCACTCCCCCGCTTGCGCACCGATGCCGGTGACAGGCTCGCGGTCACCTTGCACGACTTCCAGTCGGCGCCGCTGTTGGTGAACGCCGCCCGCACCCGGTCGCGGGCCTCGCGGACTGCGGTGTCAGGAAGGCCAACCAGGGTGAGCCCCGGCACCCCCGGACTGGCGTCGACCTCGACGCGCACCAGCGTTCCCTCAACTCCGGTCAATGTCACCGTGTACGCACTTGCGGTACTCACCCGATCGCCCCACGCACGTGCTCGATCTCAGGGTCACCGTCGCCCAGCACGATCCCGACCAGGTCAATACGAATCTGGTTCGGGTGGGCATCGTTCGCGCGCACCCAGCACGCCGCCAGACGTCGGAGCCGAGCGGCCTTCGCCGGTGTCACTGCCTCGAGCGGGCTGCCGAACCGCCTGCTGCTGCGCGTCTTCACCTCACAGATCACCAAGGCGTCGCCGTCCCTGGCCACGATGTCGACCTCGCCGACCTCGCACCGCCAGTTGCGGTCGAGCACGATCAGTCCTTGGGCGATCAGGTGAGCCGCTGCGAGCTCTTCCCCAAATCGGCCTCGCGCGTCCTTCGCACGCATGAGCACCACCTCCAGCCCAGGAGGGTGCTCGTCCCGCATGCTGGGTGTTGGAAAACGGCGGTGGGCTGGGGACAACTTCGCTGCCTGGCCACTGTTGACGAAGTTCGAGTCGTTTCTTCGAGTCAGTTCTTCCGCGTCACTTCTTCCGGGTTCGTACCTCACCTTAAGCCGTGGGAAGCGCCCCAGGGTCAAACTCCGACGGCACGGTCTCCTCGATGTTGACGTCCTTGAAGGTCAGCACCCGCACCTCGCGGATGAACCGGGTGGGGCGGTAGAGGTCCCACACCCAGGCGTCCTTCAGGTGCACCTCTATGTACGCGTCGGATCCCTCGACTGGACGGACCTGAACATCGGCGGAGTTGGCGAGGTAGAACCGGCGATCGGTTTCCACGACGTACTTGAAGAGCGAAACGACGTCGCGGTACTCGCGGTAGAGGGCCAGCTCGAGCTCAGCTTCGTACCGTTCAAGATCCTCAGCGCTCATCGGAAGCCTCCTTCCTCACCTCGGTCTCAGTGGCGACTTGGACGCGTCAGAGGATCGGCTACCCCCCGGGCAGGATGAGACAGAACGGGTGGTCCTCGGGGTCGAGGTAGACGCGAAAGAGGGAGCCCGGCTGCACCGCGTGCTTGCGGGCGCCGATGGCCAAAACGGCCGCCTCACCGACGTCGAGGTCGTCGAGCTCGAAGTCGAGATGCGCTTGCTGAGGATGCTCCTGACCCGGCCACTGCGGAGGCTGGTAGTCGTCGACCCGCTGGAACCCCAGGGTGGCGCCGATGTCACTAGCCAGCGTCACCCAGTCGCCGTCAGACGCGCTCTCGTCGATCGGCCAACCTGTGATTGCGGAGTAGAACTCCGCGAGCGCGCGCGGATCGCGACAGTCGACGGCAGTCCAGGCAAGGCGGGCAACAGAAGTCATAGCAGGCAGTATGGCACCACCACGGGTCCCCGCTACCGCTCCTTCGGCGGCACCTGGCTGAAGGTCTTGGTCGTAATCGTCCATCCCTGGCCGTAGCGGACCAGCGTGAAGTAGATGACGTAGTCGATGTCGTAGTACTTCTCCTCGACCAGGGTCGCTGCTGCGGCATCACCGGCGATATCGAGCTCGGTGATCGTCGCTCGGTAGCCGGTCGGTGGTGCCTGATCATCAACCCAGGCAACGAAGTCAGCTGCACTGGTGGCTGTGTCGACGGACAGTTCATCGATGCCATACATGGTCCACTGCGGGTGCAGCGCCGCTCGAAGAGCTTGTGCATCGGCCGATGCGCAGGCGTCAACGTAGGCCTGGACCGCCGCGCGAACGGCTTCGTACTCATCGATCGATGGCGCCGGGTTCATCAACCCAGTCTCCAGCTTCTGCGGTGGTGATCACAAGGGCCGTGCACCCGAAGCTGGTCGCGATGGTGGTCTGATGCGTATCCCTTGTTCGCATCCCACCCGAAGTGCGGGTGAGCCTCGGCGAGATCGACCATCAACGCGTCACGGGTCGTCTTGGCCAGCACACTCGCTGCGGCCACCGATGCACACGTCAGGTCTGCCTTCACCTGGGTCACCACGCGGGGCACGGAGAGCACCGGCCAGGCAGGGACGTTCTCAGGTGCACCCGCACCGAGCTCCCAGAGCCCCGGCTCATCGCACGGAGGCGCGGCCGGTGGTGGTGTCAGCCAGTCGAAGGATCCATCGAGCAGCAGGACGTCTGGGCCGATTTCCAGGTCGGCCAGTGCCCGTAGTCCGGCCAGCCGGAGCGCGCACGTCAGACCCCATTCGTCAATCTCTTCTGGCGCTGCGTGCCCGACGGCACTGGCGCGGACCCATCGGTTGATCACCGGCACGAGCGCCGCACGACGCGCCGGCGTCAGAAGCTTGCTGTCTGCGAGCCCGGCAGGGACCCGCGCAACATCGGGGTCGATCACCACGATGCCGACCGATACGGGGCCAGCGAGCGCTCCGCGACCGACCTCATCGCACCCGGCCAGAAACTGGACCCCCTCAGCCAGCAACGCCTTCTCCCGACGCAGCGATGGACGGGTGCTCATGGCATCACCGCCGGGCCGACCTCGACCGGCTCGCACGGAGGGCCATCGCGCAGCAGCAGTCGCAGTTGGTCGGCGAGGTCCGGCGGAGCGACCAGCTCTTCGAAATCCCCAAGCTCAGCCACCGTGAACCACCGGTGCCCGGACAGGTAGCGCCGTTCCAGCGGGGTCTGTCGCGAGTCGTCGACGGCGTGACCGACGACGCGCACGAAGTAGAAGACCTCGTCCTGGTCATAGACCACACCGTCGAAGGAGAACTCAAAGCGCCTCGTCCACACCAGCGGCCCAACATCGGTGAGCTCAAGTCCGACCTCCTCGGCCAACTCGCGGAGCGCTGCATGCTCGGCTGTCTCACCTGGGTCGATCCCGCCACCGGGTGTGTGCCACACGGCTGGGCCTGGGCGCTTGGGATCACCCCCGCGCAAGAGAAGGACGCGGTCGTCGGCGTCCACCAGAACCACTCGCGCCGAGGATCGGCGGACGGGAGACACGGCGGTCAGCCTATCGACCAGGGGGCCAGGGACTACGAGACATCGTCGAATGCCGAAGGGCGGCCGACCAGCGACCAATGGCTGAATGGCCAGATCACCGCGACGGTACGCCCCTGGACGTTCTCCTCCGGAACGAACTGCTCGAGCCCCTTCTGGCAACGGGAGTCTTCGGAGACCGCACGATGATCACCCATGACCCACAGGTAGCCGGCCGGAACTGAAACCTTGAACTCCCCTGAACACCCCTGTGGTGCGTCACCTGGGGTGTTCCCCGGGTAGAGGTACGTCTCGGCCACCGGCGTGCCGTTCACCGTGAGCTGGCCATCGGGAGAGCAGCACGCCACTTTGTCGCCACCGACGCCGATGACTCGCTTGACCAGGTCCCCCTCGGCAGTGTCTGGTGCTACCCCCACGAACTCCAGGGCGCGCCGAACGACGTTGGACGATGTCTGCACATCGGGCAGCCAGGTGCCGGGGTCGCTGAAGACGACGACCTCGCCGCGGTCGACCGTACCGAGCCGCGTGCTCAGCTTGCTGACCACGATCCAATCGTCTTCCTGCAGCGTCTGCTCCATCGAGCCGGACGGGATGAAGAACGCCTGCGCAACGAACGCGCGGATGAAGGCCGAGACCGCCAGCGCCACGACAACGATGATCACCAGTTCGACGAACCAGTGCGTCCGACGCCTGGAAGAGACACCACCGTGGGTACCGGACTTTGTCATGTGATCTCCCGAGAAGTCCTGCGCCGGCGCAGCTTGGCTCAGCCTATGGTGCGGGAGAGGTGCCGCATCGTCGCGAATCGCGATGCCCGCGGTTCGATCTGCTTTCGCGCAGCTACTTCGAGCTGGACTCTTTGTTGATGGGCTCGTCAGTCTGCGCGGCATCGATCGCATCGTTGTCGATGGTGTCGGGACGCGTGAGGAAGCCGGTGTCGGAGAAGGGCCAGATGATCACGAAAGCTCGACCAACGACGCTGGCGATCGGGATGGCTCCGCCGCCAGGGTCACCGATGTGGGCCCGAGAGTCTGAGGATGCCGAGCGGTGGTCGCCCATCACCCACACCCGGTCGCCAGGGACCCGAATGTCGAAGGGGTCGTTCGACGGCTCATTTCCTTCGAACAGGTACGGCTCCTCGATGGGAACGCCGTTGACCGTGATCAGACCGTCCTTGTCGCAGCACTTGACTCGGTCACCGGGCAGTCCGATGACCCGCTTGATGTAGTCCTTCTCGTCTGACACCACCCCGAAGAACGTGCCGACCCGGCGCGCGCCCTTACCGAGCGCGCTCGTGGGCTTGGTGACCTCGGCTTCCGGCGCCCAGTCGTCGATGCCGTTGAAGACCACGATCTCGCCGCGGTGGATGTCGCGGACGTCGTAGACCAGCTTGTTGACCAGCACGCGGTCGCGGATCTCGAGGGTCTGCTGCATCGAGCCGGACGGGATGTAGAACGCCTG
>JANLWJ010000275.1:0-3302 GCA_031364455.1 Actinomycetes bacterium
GCGCGCAGGTCGATCGCCTGCGCGCGCAGACAGCAGAGCCGAGCCCGGCGGTTGCGGCCGCTCACGCAGTACTCCGTGCGCAAGTGCCAGCCATGAACGTCGACCGCGAGGTAGCGCCGCAGCTGGCCGCTGTCGACACCCTGCTTCCGGATCTTGTTGCCGCGGCCGAAAGCGTCGCCGGTCCGCTCGGCTGATCGAACGGCATCGCAATGGAAGCCTTCGCCCGCTTCGGGGATCTGGTTGCGACCGATCTCCAGGAGGTGAGTCACGACCCGGCCTGCCTCGACGGCTCCGGGTGGTGGGCGGTGGTGCACACCTACGAGGGGCACTTCACCGCTGCGCGCTTTGGACGCGTTAAGCAGGAGCCGTCAGCAGCCGCATCGATAGGCACCGAGTGGATACCGGTCCCTCGCACGGCGTGGTCGTCGTCGATGACCCGCGCGCAGTACCTGAACGCCGTCGAGCAGATCCGTGCCGCGATCGCCGCCGGCACCGTCTACCAGGCGAACATCTGCCGCATCCTCGCCACACCGCGGGAGGGACGCGACCTGCGCGGGTTGGCCGAGCTTCTGGCCCGCGATCATCCGGCGCCGCACGCGGGTGTCGTGATGCTGCCCGACCATGGCGTCGAGGTGGTCAGCGCGTCACCAGAGCTCTTTCTCCGGCGCGATGGCGACCTCCTCGAGTCGTCGCCGATCAAGGGCACCGGCCGCACAGCCGCGGACCTTCTCGACAAGGACACCGCAGAGAACATCATGATCGTCGACCTCGTTCGCAACGACATCGGACGCGTCGCGGCCACTGGAACCGTCCAGGTCTCATCGCTGCTTCGCGAGGAGGAGCATCCCGGGCTGGTGCACCTGGTGTCGACGGTTGAGGGTCAGCTGCGGCCCGAGCTGGGATGGGTCGAGATCCTGGACGCAGCCTTTCCACCGGGCTCGATCACGGGAGCCCCCAAGTCGTCTGCTGTCCGCCTGATCGACGAGATCGAGATGGCGCCGCGCGGCCCGTACTGCGGAGCGGTCGGCTGGGTCGACGCCGGCTCCCGCCGTGCCTCTCTGGCCGTTGGCATCCGTACCTTCTGGGGAGACTCCCAGCGGCTCTACTTCGGCACCGGGGCTGGGATCACCTGGGGCTCGGACGCGGCCCGCGAGTGGGATGAGACAGAGCTCAAGGCCAACCGGCTGCTTGCCGTCGCCGCCCAAGCCGCTCCGTTGGGGTAACTTGCCGACGTCAGATGAGTTGCCGGTGCTGCCTGAAGGTGTGAGTCCAATGAAGGTCTGGGTCAACGGCGTGCTCTCCGAGCCCGATGCCGCTCGCATCTCCCCTTTCGACCACGGATTCACGGTCGGGGACGGCGTCTTTGAGACCTGCAAGGTGAGCGGCGGAGAGCCGTTCGCACTGTCGCGGCACTTGAGGCGCCTGGACCGTTCGGCCACCGGTCTTGGGTTGCCGACGCCTGATCATGGAGTCGTCCGCGCCGGAATCGCTGAGCTCCTCGGCGCCGAGCCTCTCGCGGGACGCCTGCGCATCACGTTGACCGGGGGCCCTGGGCCCCTGGGATCGGACCGCGGCGACGACGGCACGACACTCGCGCTAGCGGTCTCCCCGGAGAGCGCGTGGGAGTCCGCCACGTCGGTGGCGGTCGTCCCGTGGGTGCGTAACGAGCGCTCGGCCGTCGCCGGCCTTAAGACCACGTCGTACGCCGAGAACGTCGTCGCGCTGGACCTGGCGCATCAGCACGACTCGAGCGAGGCAATCTTCGCCAACACCGTTGGCGATCTCTGCGAGGGCACCGGCAGTAACATCTTCGTGGTGGTGGACGGAGAGCTGCTGACGCCGTCGCTGGAGAGCGGCTGCCTGGCCGGGATCACCCGCGAGCTCGTCGTCGAGTGGTGTGGCGCGCGTGAGGCGGCGTTGCCCCTGGAGGCGCTGCGTGACGTTCAAGAGGCGTTCCTCACCTCGTCGACCCGCGACGTGCAACCGATCCGGCAGGTGGCCTGGGGACATGAGGACGTCCAGCTGCTCAAGGTCGGTCCACTCACCGAGCAGGCCCGCACGACGTTTACCGAGCACGCAGCGTCCACCCTCGACCCCTAACCACAACGCGTGAGGTGGCTGACGCCATGGCGTCTCAACTACCGCAATGTTCGGGGTGTGCGGTAGTTCAGCCGAGCAGGAACTCGATCTGGGTGTCGATGTCGTCAGGCATGTCTTCAGCGCGGAAGACGGTTCCGCCCACCATGACGCTCGGCGCCGCACCGATGCTGAGCGCGTGTGCTGTGGCGGCGTCCCTGGCCACCTCGCTGTGCACCTCTGGCGCATCGAAGTACTCCGACACCCAGTCACCGAGCCAGTCACCGTCGCGCCCGGCCGTAGCCACCAGGTGCGGCAACCCGCTTTCGCGCAGAGTGTGGAGGTCGCGCTGCAGGTGGAAGAGGTAGCCCCACGGGACGTCGTAGTCCATCGGCACGAGCTCATCGCCGGCGCCGCGTAGCACCGCCCAGGCCCGGACCGCCACGATGCACCGGGCCACGAGGTTACTCAGCTCGTCGTCGGGGTCGGGGAGGAGACGCAGCTGCACCTCGTGATGGCCACGGAACCGCCAGGGACGGCCACCGTTGGAGTGCCCGTCGATGTCGAGGTAGGGCAAGAAGAGCCCGGTGGCGGGGGATGCCGGATCGACCCAGACGCTGATCGGCGAAGCTCGACGGACGGCCAGCAGCTGGGCGAGATCAGGGTGTTGGCCGAACTCGCCGCCGCCGTCACCGAGCAGCCGGCGGGCGCGGATGGCGTCGATGTCGTCGCTCATGGGGCTAGTGTGCCCCGCAAAGGTCTCTTCCGCCCTGCCCTTGCAGCAACTCGCACCCTTTCGTGCCTGTGCGGTATGGGCCCTTCGTAGGAGGTAGTCCGTTGGAGGGCGCACGCACCGTTCGATCCCCCCATGGCTCGCAGCGTTCCTGTTCATCCTGGGGTGCAGAGGCAGCCCTGCGCATGCTGCACAACAATCTCGACCCCGAGGTGGCTGAGCGGCCGGACGACCTGGTCGTCTACGGCGGGAACGGCCGGGCCGCCCGCAGCTGGCCGGCCTTCGACGCGATTGTGCGCTCGCTCCGGGAGATGGCCCCCGACGACACGTTGCTGGTGCAGAGCGGCAAGCCCGTTGGCGTCATGCGGACCCACGAGCGCGCACCGCGGGTGCTGATCGCGAACTCGCTGTTGGTGCCGAAGTGGGCGACGCCGGAGTACTTCCGCGAACTGGAAGACCTCGGACTGATCATGTACGGCCAGATGACCGCAGG
>JANLWJ010000438.1:0-3308 GCA_031364455.1 Actinomycetes bacterium
GGTATCGCACTTGCCCTGGTCATGCGCGCGGGGTTCATCGCGCTAGGCGCTGCAGCGATCACTCGCTTCTCGTGGGTGTTCTACATATTCGGCGCGTTCTTGATCTACACGGCGTACCACCTCGCCCGACACGACGAGGAGGAGAGCGAGGAGTTCCGCGAGAACCGGGTCATAGGGTGGGTGCGCGCCATCCTGCCGACGACCGAGCGGTTCGACGGCAACCGTCTCAGAACGGTGGTCGACGGGCGCAAGCTCTTCACGCCCATGCTCATCGTCATGGTGGCGATCGGCACAACGGACCTGCTCTTCGCCCTCGACTCGATCCCGGCCATCTTCGGGCTGACCCAGGAGCCGTACCTCGTCTTCACTGCAAACGCGTTCGCGTTGATGGGGCTCCGCCAGCTCTACTTCCTTCTGGGTGGGTTGCTCGACCGGCTGGTCTTCCTCAGCATCGGGTTGGCTGTGGTGCTCGGCTTCATCGGCGTCAAGCTGATCCTCGAGGCGCTGCACACCAACTCGCTGCCATTCATCAATGGGGGAGAGCCGGTCCCGTGGGCTCCGGAGATCCCGGTCTCGGTCAGCCTGGGGGTGATCGTCAGCGTCCTGACGGTCACGGCGGTGGCAAGTCTGGCGCACACCCGACGTCGCGACGGCTCGACCTGACTCACGAAGCAGGGTTCGCCTGTTCTTGGTAGGCTGGATGCATGGACGTGCCCCTGTGGGCGTGGGCCGCCACGGTCGCGCTGGTTCTGCTGCTGCTCGTCGTCGACTTCGTCGTTGGGCGTAACCCGCACGACGTCTCGATGCGCGAGGCCACCCTTTGGTCGCTCTTTTACGTCGGCGTCGCGATTGCCTTCGGTGTCGTGGTGTGGACACAAGCAGGGGCCGACTACGGGACGCAGTACTACGCCGCCTGGTTGGTGGAAAAGAGCCTGTCGGTCGACAACCTCTTCATCTTCGTCATCATCTTCGCCAAGTTCGCGGTGCCGAGCGTGCTACAACAACGCGCTCTTCTGATCGGGGTGGCGCTCGCCCTGGTACTCCGGACGATTTTCATCGCCGTTGGAGCTGCCGCGCTGCAGTACTTCGCCTTCACGTTCGTGATCTTCGGACTCTTCCTGATCTGGACGGCAGTGCAGCTCTATCGCCATCGCAACGAGGATGCCGAGCTCGACGACAACGCGGTTCTCCGCGTTGCACGAAAGCGCCTGAACATCACTGACGAGTACCACGGCAACAAGTTGCGCATCACCAGAGATGGCATTCGGTTCTGGACGCCGTTGGCGCTCGTCCTTGTGGCGATCGGCTCAACGGACCTGCTATTCGCCCTCGACTCGATTCCGGCGACATTCGGAGTCACCCAGGTGCCGTTCCTGGTGTTCGCGGCGAATGCGTTCGCCCTGCTCGGATTGCGAGCGTTGTTCTTCGTGCTGCACAACCTGCTCGACAAGCTGATCTACCTCGCGGTCGGGCTGTCAATTATCCTCGGGTTCATCGGGATAAAACTCATCGTCACGTTCATCCACGAGGTGATTCCTGAGGTCCCCAAGATCCCCACCATGGCGTCACTGACCTTCATCCTCATCACGCTCACCATCACTACCATCGCCAGCTTGATCAAGGCGCGCCGCGACCCGACTGCCCACGCCCACAGCGGGGCCTTGCATGGCCACAAGCAACATGCCGACGCGGGCGATGCTGCGTCGTAAGTTCGTAGCAGTAGAAGTAGCAGTAGCAGGGAGCGGACGGGCAGCACCCTAGAGTCGAACCGTGCCTCTACCTTCTTTCGTGATCGTCGGTGCCCAGAAGTCGGGTACGACGACCCTTCACGATCTTCTTGGCCAGCTGCCCGATGCCTGGATGTCCGAACCCAAAGAGCTGCACTTCTTCGACAAGCATCTATCCCGGGGTCTGGACTGGTATGCAGATCAGTTCCAGCCAGGACCCGAACACGTTGCCTGGGGAGAGTCGACGCCCTTCTATCTGTACAAGGACCGAGCTCGAGAGGCGATGGTCGATGCCTTGCCGACAGCACGGTTCGTGGCGATCCTTCGGGAACCCGTCTCCCGGGCCTACTCGCACTACTGGTTCGCCCGCAGCAAGGGCAAGGAGTCGCTCGAGACTTTTGCTGAGGCCGTTGCGGCCGAACCGGTGCGGTTGGCGCAGAGCAAGGATGGCCAGCCGGCCGCGTTCTCCTACCTCGACCGTGGTCACTACCTGCGCCAGCTGACGGCTCTTGAAGAACGGGTCCGCCGGGAGCGGCTCCTCGTGCACACGATGGACGATCTCAGTACCGATCCGAGGGGTGTCCTGCGTCGTACCTGCACCTTCCTTGGTGTCGACCCGGCCGGGGCGGAAGCAGTTGAGGTGCGGTCACGCAACACCTTCGCTGACCGCACGGTCAACAGCGCAGATGGGCGGTCCAAGGGCCGGCTACAACGACGCAACGTCGAGGTGGCCGGGGACCGTTATCCCCCGATCGACCCCGGACTCGATTCTGAGCTCCGTAACCGTTTCCGCGACGAGAACTTGGCACTTGCTGAGTGGCTCGGCCGCGATCTCTCCGGGTGGATGTAGGTCGCTCACCCGCACTCACCAGCCGTGTTGGCGCCAATCCCTGAGGTGGGGGCGTTCGGTTCCGAGGGTGGAGTCGCTGCCGTGGCCTGGGTAGAACCAGGTTTCGTCGGGGAGGCGGTCGAAGACGCGTTCGGTCACATCAGCGATCAGCTGCGGGACCCGACTTAGTCGAAGCGCTGTTCCTTCCATGTGCTGTAATCGACCAGCCATTCGGCGACCTCGATCTGGATGCTTAGGGGTGGCGGCCCGTCGCTCGTGGGTATTTGGAGGACTGTGACGACAGTGCGCTGCTGCTGGATCCAGGCCACTGCATCGGTCGAGTAGGCCAGCACCGTACCGGTCTGCGCGATCGGCTGTGTCTGCCATGCAGTGGCTGTGCAGGCCTCGAGGCTCTCGACGAACCTGGCTGCCGCGTCCGACGCTTGGGCCTGCAACTGGAAGCCGGCGTCGCCGATGCCGGCCGGGCCGATGCCCCCCGAACTTGCTGACCCAGACCCGGGGCCGCCCCAAAAGTTCCCTGAACACGGTCCGCTGACCGCGTCGTCGTAGTCGGGGGGGACGTCGTAGTACTCGGTGATCGCCCAGCCGGGCACCTGCGCAACTATCGCTTCCAGTTCAGCCGCAAAGAAGGCGGCAGTGTTTGGTCTCGGTTCGGCGCTCTCCTGCGTCGTGGTGGGCGGGGGTGTCGTGGGTTCCCCGATCGGCGAAACCTGGTCACTGCCGCCGAGGGT
>JANLWJ010000445.1:0-5165 GCA_031364455.1 Actinomycetes bacterium
CCTTCAGGTAGTCCCGTGGGTCAAGCGTGAAGGTCTCACGCGGCCTAGTCGAGATGTTGCGGCAACCCATGTACATCTCCTCCCCGTTCACGAGCAGCAGCAGTCGGGCGGTGTCGATCGCGGTCATGCTGATCTCGCCGGGGTTCCACGTACCACCGGCGCCAGAGTCGGTGCCCTTCACCTGGAGCGTCGGAAGCCCCAAGGCCGCGAACCGCTCATTCATCGGCTTCATCTCGTCGAGGCCATGAAGCTGCTGCAAGAGCGCGCACGTCGCAGTGTTGCTCGAGTAGGTGATCATCTTGTCGAGTAGCTGCGTGGTGGTGTTGGTGAACTCTTTGGTATTGCCCAGACACGTCTTGCCGTTGCGCTGTTCGTAGACGTAGTCGCGGTTCGGAGCGATGTCACCGTTCTCGATGAGTCGCAGCGTGTGGTACGCCACCAGCAGTTTGAAGGTGGAAGCGGGATACGGAACCATGAACTTCTCGCCAGAGGTCCCGGGAACCAACCGCGAGCCATTGGGCCACGCTGCGTTCCAGTCACCGTCCCAGCGCTCGAGGTCCCAAGCCCGCCAGTCGACACCGCTCGGGGCGAAGTTTTCGTCGAGTGCGACGACCTTGCCGTCCGGGAAGTCACGGGAGAAGAGCACATTGGCCGCGGCGATTGGGACACCAGCGGCGTCGAGCTCGATCACCGCGACGTCCACATTGGGCTGGTTAGCGACCTGTGGTGCCGGCCCGCCCTTGGTGTCGTACTCGAAGTCGACAACCTCATCGAAGGCGGCGTCCTGCACAGCAAGCTGCAGGTCGGCGGCCAGTTGCTCGCTCGGCGTCGGCGCAGCAGACGCCGAGCCGGGCATCATCAGCGCCGCTGCCGAGGCGAATGCGGCGAGGCCCGCGACGGCCTGAAGTTTGGTGTTTGGACGCATCGAGATCTCCCGTGATGTGAAGTGGCTGGCTCACCCTATGGCTCGGGTCAGCTACGCACGAGGAATGCGCACGACTCGACGAACTCCTCGATCTCCAGGCGCCACTCGTAACGTGCCGGCTGCAACGGCATCGAGCCGAAGCTGACCACCAACGGCGCATCGAGCGGAGTGCCTTCTGGCAGCCCGGCCGGTCGACCCACCTCCAGCTGACCGGTGACCTCGACAGGCCGGTCGTCGGAGGTGTGCACGGGGCGCCCGTCCTCGTCCACCAAGGCCAACCGCCAGTCATGTCCGACATTGGTGCGGTCCCACGGCACCTCGATCTTGATCACGACCGCCATGGGGGCGGTCGGCGAACCCGTGGTCGACCACCCGCCACCGAGGATGTAGAGCTTCCCGCCCACCTGCTGGGCGGCGTCGGCGAGCATCATGGTGATCTTCACGTCCCCATTGTGCAGGCCAGGAACGTCTCCTCAACCTCGGCCCAGTTTCATTATTTGAGACGGCTGCTCAACAAGTGGACACTCCGACTGATGACGTTTACCCTCGTGCCATGACTTCTGCCGCGACCCTCGTGACGCCGTTGAGCGCCCGAATGTGTTGTCGCTCCAAGTGTCCCTGCATGGTCTGACGGACCCGGGCTCCATCCTCAGCCGTCACCTGCCTGCGAGCACCGCTCGTCGGCCATCCCGGGTTCGTGCCCAGCACGACGCGATTTTGCTCGACCCTTCGCCCAGCCCTAGGCCGCCCGACGACATCAGGAGCCCCTCATGACCACCGACCCAACAGCCTGGTCTTTCGAGACCAAGCAGATCCATGCCGGCCAGACCGCCGACACCGCAACCGGCGCCCGCGCGCTGCCGATCTACCAGACCACCTCGTACGTCTTTCGCGACACCGACCACGCCGCCGCCCTCTTCGGCTTGGCCGAGCCAGGCAACATCTACACCCGAATCATGAACCCGACGCAGGACGCCGTTGAGCAGCGCGTCGCTGCACTCGAGGGCGGCGTCGGCGCTCTGCTGGTGGCCAGCGGCCAGGCGGCCGAGACCTTCGCGATTCTCAACATTGCCCGGGCCGGGGACCACATCGTCTCGTCAGCCTCGCTCTACGGCGGTACCTACAACCTCTTTCACTACACGCTGCCCAAGCTGGGCATCGAAGTCACGCTCGTCGAGAACCCCGACGACCTGGACGCCTGGCGGGCTGCCGCGCGTCCCAACACCAAGGCGTTCTTCGGCGAGACGATCGCCAACCCACGCACCGACATCCTCGACATCGAGGGCGTAGCCGCCGTAGCGCATGAGATCGGCGTCCCACTCATCGTCGACAACACCGTCGCGACTCCTTACCTCATCCAGCCGCTCAAGCACGGCGCCGACATCGTCGTGCACTCTGCGACGAAAAACCTCGGCGGCCACGGCACTGCTGTTGCGGGAGTCATCGTCGACGGGGGCAGTTTCGACTGGGCTGCCAACGCCGAGAAGTTTCCGGAGTTCAGCGAGCCCGACCCCAGCTACCACGGTCTGGTCTACAGCGAGGCGCTGGGCAACATCGCCTACATCATCAAGGCGCGTGTCCAACTGCTCCGCGACCTCGGGTCAGCGGTCGCTCCGTTCAACGCGTTCCTTGTTGCGCAGGGCCTGGAGACCCTCAGCCTGCGCATCGAGCGCCATGTGCAGAATGCCAAGGCGATCGCGGAGTGGCTGGAGAAGCACCCGCAGGTCGAGTCGGTGAACTACGCAGGGCTGCCGAGCTCTCCGTGGTATGAGCGCGGCCAGAAGTACGCCCCCAAGGGCACCGGCGCAGTGCTGTCGTTCGAGGTCGTGGGCGGCCTGGAGGCCGGCAAGCAGTTCGTCGACTCACTCGAGCTCTTCAGCCACGTCGCCAACATCGGCGACGTTCGCTCCCTCGTGATCCAGCCAGCGTCGACAACGCACTCACAGCTGACACCGGAGGAGCAGGCAGCGTCCGGCGTCACGCCAGGACTCGTTCGCCTGGCCGTCGGCCTGGAGGGGCTGCCCGACCTCATCGCCGACCTCGAGGCCGGATTCCGTGCCGCCAAGAGTGCCTGACCCACAATGACGCTCGACCACCGGACGCCCCCTCCTGCCAGCGCTGCCTGGCGGGAGGGGGATGCTCCCGGGCGTCGTCGATTCGCCGACCTCGGACGCGTCGCTCTCGAGCTCGGCGGCGAGCTGCCGAACGTTCGCGTCGCCTATGAGACGTACGGAACACTCAATGCCGACGGTTCCAATGCCGTTCTCGTGCTGCACGCGCTCACCGGTGACTCACACCTCGCCGGGCCAGCTGGTCCCGAGCACCCCACGGCGGGTTGGTGGGAGCCATTGCTCGCGACAGGTGCACCCCTCGACCCCGACGACTGGTTCGTCGTGGCGCCGAACGTCCTTGGTGGCTGCCAGGGCACTACCGGCCCTGCCTCCCTCGCACCGGACGCGCGCCCATGGGGCTCGCGCTTTCCGCGTATCACGGTGCGCGACCAGGTCGCGGTCGAACGATTGCTCACCGACCAGCTCGGCATCGACGCTTGGGCGGCCGTCATCGGCGGCTCGATGGGCGGGATGCGCTCACTGGAGTGGGCCATCACCTACCCCGACGCCGTGCGCTCGGCGCTCGTCGTAGCCGTCGGAGCTGCGGCCACCGCCGACCAGATCGGCACCCAGACTGCGCAGATCCACGCGATCACTGCCGACCCCAAGTGGCGCGGCGGCGACTACCACGACGCCGCTGCAGGCGATGGCCCCCACGTCGGCATGGGTGTGGCCAGACGCATCGCACACCTCACCTACCGCACCGAGATCGAGCTGGACGTGCGCTTCGGGCGAGACGCACAGCAGGGTGAGGAGCCACTTCGCTACGGCAGGTACGCCGTGCAGAGCTATCTTGACCACCACGCGGACAAGTTGGCCCGCCGTTTCGACGCCGGAACGTACGTGGCCCTCACCGACGCCATGACGACGCACGATGTTGGCCGCGGCCGCGGTGGCGTGGCCTCGGCACTCGGTACCGTCGCTGTACCGGTCATCGTCGGTGGCGTGGACAGCGACCGTCTCTACCCACTACGACTGCAGCAAGAACTGGCCGAGCTAATTCCGACCGTAGAAGAACTGCACGTGATCCCGTCGCCGTACGGGCACGATGGGTTTCTGCTCGAGGTCGACGCCGTCGCCGCCCTCGTCCAGCGAACTCTTTCGCCCTCCGGACACATCGATGTCAGGGAGTCCGACTCGTCCGTTGCGTGAGATCCTCCTGAGAATGCGAGGTGAGCGTGAGACGAATACTGCTTGTTCTGCTGGCCGCGACCCTTGCGGTGTCGGCCTGCGCGACGCCAGATCCGATCCGCGAAAGAACGAGGGAACGGCCAGCACCCGGCGACCGAACCGCGGGGAATGGTGGTCCAGCCACAGACGAAGAGGAGGAGACCGGCGGTAGCGGAGGTTCCCATGGCACCGGGATCCGCCGCCTGGCCAAAGGTCCGGTAAGCACGGGGTGGCGCGTCTCCCGAATCGTCGATGGTGACACCGTCGACGTCACCAAGGGACGCCGTACGCTCACGCTGCGGCTGATCGGGATCGATACCCCCGAGACAGTGCACCCGACCGAGCCGATCGAGTGCTTCGGGCCAGAGGCGACAGTGTTCGCGACCCGTCGGCTTCTCGGGGAACGGGCCGCCTTGGAGTACGACCACTCACAGGGGCGGCTGGACTACTACGACCGCACGCTCGCATACGTCTGGACGACCGACGGAGAACCTCGACAGTTCAACCGGGACATCGTTCGCCGGGGGTACGCGCTGGAGTACACGTACGACGACCCCTACCTATGGCAGCGAGAGTTCCAGCGCGCCCAGTCAGCAGCGGTCGCGCAACGTCTTGGTGTGTGGCGCTGCCCAGAGCCAGGCTCCTGAGTCACCACGTGAACCCTGGTGGGGTCGGGCTGCACAGCTCGACCGTGCGCTGACGCATTTCTGCTTCCTTGTCCGCGAAGCCTGGCCGTCCAGCCACATTCTCCAACTCGAACGGATCGTGCGCGTAGTCGTACAACTCCACTCCCAGGTCGTCCGACCACTCGACATACAACCAGTTCCGCATGCGAAGTCCGCAGTAGGCGGGTCGTCCCTGGACGGCAAGACCCTCGAGCACCACGTCCGCCCGGTAGGAGTCGAACACAGAAGAACCCGCGATCGGGAACGACGGAGTGACACCCGCGACGTCTAGCA
>JANLWJ010000446.1:0-2269 GCA_031364455.1 Actinomycetes bacterium
CGGCGTCTCACCTTCGAGCTGCCCGCCAAGTCAGGGCGGCGCGAGATCATCGACCACTACCTAAGCCTGAAGTCGCACGGTCCTGAACTCGAAACCGAGGACAGGCGTGACTCCCTCGCCGCAGCCACCCAGGGCTACACCCCGGTGATGATCGAGCACTTGCTGGACGAGGCACTCGTCAATGCGGTTCGCCGAGGCGACTCGCAGATGTCTTGGCAGGACGTCGAGCGAGCCCGCCTGGTGGAGGAGGTGGGCATGGGTCAGCCCGTCTCGTACACGGTGCACGAGCGCAAGCTGATCTCGACCCACGAGGCTGGTCACGCGACGGCCGCCTTCCTGGTGGCTCCTGATCGCCGGCTAGAGGTCCTCACCATCATCAAGCGAAAGTCAGCGCTGGGCATGCTCGCGCACGGGGACGCCGAAGAGGTATACACCCGCTCGCGCACCGAGATGCTTGCGCTGATCCAGATCGCCCTTGGCGGTCAGTGTGCTGAGGAGATCTTCTTCGGCGACGTCTCGACCGGTCCTGGTGGCGACCTTCTCTACGCCACCAATGTGGCGGCCGAGATGGTCGGATCCTGCGGCATGATCGACTCACTTATCTCGTTTGCAGCCGTGCAGAACAGCGCCCTCAATGACAGCAACATCGTCGGGCGGGTCCTGGCTGACCCAGCTGGCCGAGCTGCTGTTGAGGATCTTCTCCAAAGCCAGAAGGTGATTGTGAAGGCGCTCCTCGAGGAGAACGCGCACCTCATCGAGGCCCTTCGCGATGCCCTCCTCGAGCGCGAGGAGCTGATCGGGCGCGAGATCAACGACGTGCTGGCCAAGGCTCAGGAGGCTCAGGTCATCGACCTGAGGACGACCGAGGACCGGGAATCCAGCCGGCCCTGACCCGCCCGGTCTGGTAATTGGGGGTCTACAGGTCGTCACCCGGTTGGCCGATGGTCTGTCCGTGGAGTCACTGACCAGCCCTATCAGCGCTCCCGATCATGCCGCTGAAGAAGATGCGGCACCGATCGGCGGGGTAATCCTGCGCTTTGCCGGTGCCCGCTATGCCGTCGACATGGCAAGCGTGGCTGAGGTGGTGCCGGTTCCGGTGATGACGCGCATCCCTGGTGGTCCGGCCTGGCTCTCCGGGGTCGTCAACTGGCGAGGGCGGGTGCTGCCGGTCATCGATCTTCGACCTCTGGTGGGAGCTGCACTGTCTCCGCTCCCGACAAGTGCGCGTCTGGTAGTCCTCGCTGAGGGCGACATCGAGGTGGGGATCGTCGCCGACATGGTGCCCGGCCTCCTCGATTGCGACCCACGAGACCTCGAGCCGATCCCCGGGACTATCGCGACCGGCATCGCTCCGCTTGTTCGCGGTGTCGTCGATGTCGACGGGCCTGTTGCGCTACTGGCCACCGAGGCAGTCCTGCGGCTCCGCGAGCAGCTTCCCACGGCTCGCCGAGCGGCCGGCTGACCCCTTCCCCACACAAGGAGTGAGGTGGCATGTACACGCGCCGGAACAGCATCGAGTCGAGCGTGCAGCACTGGTTCGTCCTATTGGCGGCACTAGTGACTGCATGGATGGCGTGGGGACCGTCGGGGCTCGCTGTCAACGCGACCGGAGCGGTCGCTGTAGCTGGAGCTCTCGCTGTCAACGCTTTTGCCGTGACATTGCTGGCAGCCCGTGCTGTCCGCAAGGAGCAGTCCCTGGCCGACACCATGTTGTGGGAGTCGGTCACCACGTATGCCAGCTTGGCGTTGGTTGCCGGGCTCATCGCCGTGACGGGAGGTCTTGCGGCTCCCACGCTCTTCGTTGCCTTCCTCTGGACCCCGTACCTCGGCATGTCCGTTGACCTCGGCTATACGGTCCGTGGCTTGGTTCTGCTCCTGGGCGGAGCGCTTGGTGTGGCCGGCTGGTACTCCAACACCTGGGCATCAGACTGGGAGATGGGGGCACTGGTAGGCACATCTCTTCTCTTTGTCGTGATCGTCACCTACTTCTACGCGTCCGATCTCTATGCGGAGCGATTCACCGCAGAGCAACTTGAGGCAGCAGTCAGCGAACGAGTCGAGCAGATCTCCCAGGTTCTCGTCCAAGCGGCCGATGGCGATCTCTCAGTGACCGTTGCCGACATCGAGTCGGACTCTGGGGCGGCTGCCAACACCGAAGAGCTGGACGAACTGGCGTCGGCCCTTGACCGGACGATCGGTTCGTTGCGGGGTTTGGTGTCTCGGGTGCGGGTGGGTGGGGAGCAGATTGGGGTGTCTGCTTCGCAGGTGT
>JANLWJ010000481.1:0-2601 GCA_031364455.1 Actinomycetes bacterium
CCCCGGCTCGCTCTCGCTGCCGAGAAGGAGTGCACCAAGAACGACGCCGAGGATCAGCGCCGCGACCGCCGCAACGGCCACCGTGACGATCTTCACTCCATCAGCCCTGACTCACAGGTGGCGCCAGGTTCTGGGGTCTGAGGGCCCGAACGGTAGGTGGTGAGGAACTCGTCGATGCGGGGGTCGTCAGCGCTGTCAACGCTTAGTTGGACACCCCAAGCAGTCAGAACGATGGGCGAGTCCTGGTCCGGGTAGGGGCTCATGAACGAGTACGGCTGCCCCTCGACCTTGGCTGCCAATGTTTCGATGTCGGCCTGGGACACCGCGTCGGTGTGGGTCACCCAGACCGCACCGTGCTCCAGCGAGTGCACCGCGTTCTCGTTGCGGAGCGGCTCGTCGTACACCGTCCCCGTGCAGTCCACCCACTCCGGGTCGTGGTCTCCGCCGACGGGAGGGCTCTGCGGGTAATCCACGTCGTCCGTGGTGTGCTCGCGGGTCAGGTCGCCAAATGTCTGGACGCCATCGATTCCACCGTCACTGGGCTCTGGCATCGGTTCGGACGCCGTCGAGCAACCTGCTCCAACCGCAACGACGACCATCACGAGCGCGACGAGTCTCGGGGACATGCGTGATCTCATACCCACGATGGAACCACGTCGCCGACCCAGATCAGGACAGCGGGCGGCTTCGCTCGGTGTCGAAGAACGGCCTAAGAGAAGCCTTGACCGGTACTCGCGTACCGGCGATGTCCACCTCGAAGCTTCCGCCGTTGATGTCGGCAGCGGTGAACCCGGCCTCTCGCTCGACATCGGCGATGCCACAGGCGGCACCCAGCGAGTACCCGAAGGCACCGACCCGGAGCGACCCCACCGGCTCTCCATCGATGAAGATCGGCTCGGCCCCGAACAGGTCGAGATCTGGCGACTCGAGCAGCACGTTGACGAGTCGCTTCTTCAGCGGTCCGGACTCCTTCTGCTTCAGCAGCGCCTCACGTCCGACGAAGCCCCCAGCCTTGTCCCAGGCAACGGCGAACCCGAGACCAGCCTCGAGCGGTGTGTCGGTGGAGTCGATGTCGTGGCCCATATCGCGGTAGGCCTTCTCCATGCGCATCGACGACAGTGCGCCAACCCCGGTTGGCTTAAACCCGAGGTCGGCACCGGCCGCCCGGATCTGGTCGTAGAGCGTTGCACCGAACTCGGTAGGGATGAGCAGGTCCCAACCGAGCTCTCCGACATAGGTGACGCGCAGCGCCCAGAGCGGGGTGTACCCGAGCTCGACCTTCTGAGCGGTGAGGTACGGGAACGCCTCATTCGACCAGTCGTTCGGGCTGAGCCGCTGCAGCAGCTCGCGCGAACGTGGCCCCTGGACCGTGAGTAGTCCCAGCCCACCGGTGACGTCGGTGACGGTGAGGAACTCTCCTTCATCGGTGTGACGACGGATCCAGGCTGGCAGCCGCCGGTGCACGTTGTCGGCGCTGATGACCATGAACTGGTCGTCTGCCTGACGCGTCACGGTGACGTCAGCGATGATGCCACCGCGCTCGTCGAGCCACTGGGTGTAGACGATCCGGCCAACCTCGGTGTCGATGTCGTTGGCGCAGACCCGGTTCAACACCTGCATCGCATGCGGACCCTGAACCAGGTAGTTCGACATCATCGTCATGTCGATGGCGCCGACGTTCTCGCGAGCGTTGAGGTGCTCATCGCGGGTTCGCTCGAACGCCTCACCCCGCTTGAACCCCCACTCGACCGTTGGCGTGGTACCCGGACCGCTGAAGAACTCCGGGTACTCCCAGCCGTTGGACGCAACCATGTATGCGCCGTCAGCCAGGTGCTGCTCGTGGAACGGCCCGCGCCGGACGTTGCGCCCCTCCCTCGGCATGGCGTTCGGCCACGACAGATCGTTGAGCAAGAAGCCGAGCCGCTCGACGGTCCGCTCCTTGCGGAACAGCCTCGTCGCCTGGAACTCGTGGGTGCGGTCGACGCCAACCTCGGTGAGGTCGATCGGTGGGTACTCCTCGATCAACCACTGGGCCATGACATGCCCGAGACCACCACCCATGAGGATGCCGACAGAGTTCAGACCGCAGGCGAGGTAGAGCCCGTCCACCTCCGGCGACTCACCCAGCATCGGCGAGATGTCGTCGGTGAAGCTCTCCGGCCCGCAGAAAAGGGTGCGGATGCCGGCGTCCTCCAGAGCGGGGAAGCGCTTCATCGCCTTCTCCAGGAACGGCGAGAGTCGGTCCCAGTCCGGGGGCAGTACGGCGAACGCGGACTCCTTGGGAGTGCCGTCCAGGGCCCAGGCCGCGCCCACCGGCTCGAACATGCCGACGAGCAGGCCGCCGCCCTCTTCGCGGTAGTAGCCGTAGGCCTCGGGGTCCTCGATGACCGGGACGCTCTCGGGCGTGACGCCGTCAATGGGCTCGGTCAACAGGTAGTAGTGCTCTGCGGCCTGAAGCGGCACCATCACCCCGGCCTTCGCAGCAAGCTCGCGCCCCCACAACCCGGAGGCCAGCACGACCTTCTCGCACTCGATGGTGCCGCGCTCAGTGACAACACCGACGATGCGCTTGTCCTTGATGACGAAATCGATGACCTCGGT
>JANLWJ010000507.1:0-5918 GCA_031364455.1 Actinomycetes bacterium
GCCGAGGGTCCCAGCAGCCAAGCCGCCACCCACCGCGATGACCGCCACGGCCACCACGGCGCCTGCGGCGGCGCTCACCTTGCGGCGGCGGTGCGCCTGCTCGATGGCCATCGGCGCCCCGGGGGCTCGGGTTTCCGACCTCACATCGGCGACAAAGGCGTCAAGGAGCTCGTTCAGGTCAGACATGGGAGTGTTCTCCGTCCTGGGGAGCGAGGAGGGTGGCAAGGGCCGCTCGGCCGCGGGCGAGCCGGGCCTTGACAGTTCCCTCAGGGCACTTCTCGATCCACGCGACCTCGACGACCGGCAGATCGCCGAGGTGGTGCAGCACAATGGCCCGCCGCTGAGCTGTGGGAAGCTGTCTGAGCGCCGCGACCAGAACGGCGGTGGCCTCCGACGGAGGCGCTGCGGGCTCGGGCACCCGGGTGCGGGCCAGGAACCCCGCCGCGGTCCGGGCCCGGCGCCATCGGGAGACCGCCAGCCGGGTGGCAACACGGCGAACCCACGCCGCAGGGTCGTCGAACTCGCGCAGCGACGACCACCGGGCCCAAGCCCTGCCGTACGCCTCCTGGGCAAGATCCTCGGCCTCCCTGAGATCCCCGACCATGGCATAGGCGCAGGCGACCGTCCGCGACCATGACGCGTCGTAGAAGGCGGTGAAGTCGCCTTCGTCGCTGGTAGCCATGCGATTCCCCATCCGGTGAGAACAGAACCTGTCAAAGCCATACACGCACGACCACCACGCGCGGTTGCATGCGGGTTACGGAATCACGACGTGGCCTACTGCCCCGGAGTCCGGTGGTCCAAGAAAGCATCACAGGTACGGAACGGGATCGAGGAGCGCGATTCGGTACAAACCGCACCGCCACTATGCCGCAGTCAGGAACTACCGCTAGGCGTCAGCCGAGCGGGCTGCTATCTATCAGGCCTACTCGGTGAGCGCGATGCGACTGATTTGGAAGGGTGGTGCCGTCGCAAATCGGGAACCCCGACCGGGCGATAGTCCTTGCACTACGGTCCCTATCGTGTCGACACATGCTGGGTGGCTTGTTCGCCCCTTGATCGCTCCTCAGAAGCCGCGAATGGGGATCTCAGGTGAGTCCTATACGCAAGACGCCCTGCGAACGATCGCTCAGGGGTCCGACTGTGAAGGGACGTTGGTCCAGACAGTGACGGCTCAGCTCGTCCCCGAGCCGGAGAATCCTCACGACAAGAACGCGATTCGCGTCGACGTAGGTGGTATGAAGGTCGGCTATGTCCCCAAGACGGGGGCGGCGCCGTGGCGCAAACGCGTCAAGTCGATCGGGAGCCCCAACGGTCCCATCCTCTGCCGCGCTCAGCTGTCCGGTGGGTGGCAGCGTCCTGACGGGGACGAGGGGAGTATCGGCGTGGAGCTCGTCGTCGGCAAGAAGCCCCGAATCTTCACGGATGCAGATGCATTCCTCCCCAACGATCCTTGGGAAATGCCGGAGTCGGTGCAGCTACTTGACGGGGTGAGAAGCATCCTCGAGGGAGTCCTCGCAATGTCAGGGAACGCGGCCAGTTGCTCGTGTGTGGTCCACCTAGCCCCCGTGGACAACGGGGCACTCGCCGTCGCCCTAAACGGCGAATGGGTTGGTCACATTGTCGGACGTCCCCTCATGCGCCAGCTCGTCGACAAGGTTGCGGCGGCTGGCCTGCCGACGAATGCGAACGCCCGACTCAACGCAAGTTCCTACACGCCGACCGCCGAGCTCATCGTCCAAGCACTAGACCCTGACTTCGTTTCGGATCGAAGGACATCGACAGGTGCTCGCTCCTTTGCCGAAATGCGGGCTACGCCGACTGGTCTGTGGGGCTGCCTCCGGTGTCACAACGTCTGGGAGGACGGTGGACCACTACCCGTCGGATGGCCCACGAACGACGATCAGGACGGCCCCCACGTGTGCCCCGCCTGTGGGACGTACCGGCGGACTCGACCGCTCTAGGTTCCGTCCACGCGGGAGAACACACCTCTTGAGGATGCCCGCGGGAACGTAGTGCCGGCGACACCTCTACCAACCGCGGTCGCGCCACTCCTCGAGGTGGAGTCGCTCGGCTCCGAGCGTCGAGTCGTTGCCGTGGCCCGGGTAGAACCACGTCTCGTCGGGGAGCCGGTCGAAGATGCGTTCGGTCACGTCGTCAATGAGCTGCGGAAAAGTCTCAGGAGTCGTCTTCCCAACACCCCCAGGAAAGAGGCTGTCGCCGGTGAAGAGATGCGGTGGCCCTTCGGGGTCGTCGTACAGAAGCGCGATGCTGCCGGGGGTGTGCCCCCGGAGGTGGATCACGCCGAGCGTGACGTCTCCCACCTGAACTGTCCCTCCGTCCTCGACGAGGAGATCGGTGTCAACGGGGAGTTCCAGGGCGTCCAGCGGGTGAGCCACGGTCGTGGCTCCGGTGGCTTCCACGACTGCGGGGAGTGCTTGCCAGTGGTCGCCATGCCGGTGCGTCGTCACGATGCTTTCCAGGCCATCGTCGCCGACCAGTGCGGTCAGGACTTCAGCCTCGTCAGCGGCGTCGACCAGCATCTGAGCACCGGTTCGTCGGCAACGCAGCAGGTAGCAGTTGTTGTTGTACGGACCAACAGCGACCTTGCTGATGATGAGTGCCGGCAGCTCTCGCACCTGGGCGGGGCCGCCGACGACCACATCTCCGGTGTACGACATCGGGTCCTCCTGATGGGGCGAGGTCACACCCAGGTGGGGGCGACGGGGAGCGGGGAGTCGTCAGAGGTACGGAGCGGCCCGTGCGGGCGCCCGAGCAGCCAGCCGAGCAGATCGGCCTCGGTGCCGAGCAGGTCAGGGCCGGACGCGCCGACCTCCCAGCAGCGACCGGAGTCGACCGACCGGAGCATATGGGCGGGTACCTCACGCTTGCCCAGGAAGAAGGGCGCGAGCTGGGCGAAGGTTCGGATCGTGAACGGCTCGGTCCAGTCGACCGGCTGGTACTCGGCGGCGAGGTCGACGCGGTGGATCTCGACCTCGCGGATCCGGATGGCTGCGAGATCGGTGCCTGCGACGGCGGCCCCAGATCCGAGGCGGACCGTGCGGGCCAAGATCGGCTCGTTCAACGACCCCAGCCGTGCAGTGAGGGCTTCGGCGCCGACCAGCACGTCCTGAACGAGGTCGGGCCAGGGGAGCGCGGCGCGCCGATCGATCTCGCTGGCCCGCTCCGCTGGCGACGGGTACATGGGGGTTTCGACACCGGAGGCGGCCCAGTCGCAGAGGTTGATCATTCCGTAGGCATTCCCGGCCAGGTGCGCCACCAGTTGGGCGCGGCTCCAGCCCGGGAGTCCGGACGGGCGGGCTGCCCAGCCGGCGTCGCGTCCGGCCAGGTCGGCGGCGAGGCACGCCTCGACGGTGGCGAGCTCGGTCAGGTGGGTCAGGGGGACGGCGAGGCTCATGCCCTGACGCTACCGGCCGACGCCCCGGCTTCGGGAAGAACCTGTCAGCGGGCCCGGTTAGGCTGGCGGCACCCCGTGATGGCATTAGGACCGAGCCTGCACGACCTGAGCCCCATTTGACCCAAACACCGAGGATGGCGCGTGGCTGACCGGCTGATAGTGCGCGGAGCGCGCGAGCACAACCTCAAGGACGTCTCCCTCGACCTCCCTCGGGACGCCTTGATCGTCTTTACCGGGCTCTCCGGCTCCGGCAAGTCGAGTCTGGCCTTCGACACGATCTTCGCCGAAGGGCAGCGCCGATACGTCGAGAGCCTGTCGGCGTACGCCAGGCAGTTTCTCGGCCAGATGGACAAGCCTGACGTCGACTTCATCGAAGGTCTGTCGCCGGCAGTCTCGATCGATCAGAAGTCCACGTCGCGCAACCCCCGGTCGACCGTGGGAACCATCACCGAGGTCTACGACTACCTGCGCCTGCTCTATGCGCGCATCGGTCACCCGCACTGCCCGGTGTGTGGAGACCCCATCGCGCGCCAGACGCCGCAGCAGATCGTCGACCAGGTCCTGGCGCTGGAACAGGGTTCCCGGTTCCAGGTGTTGGCCCCCGTTGCGCGCGGTCGGAAGGGGGAGTACCTCGATCTCTTTCGCCAGCTGCAGGCGCAGGGGTACTCGCGTGCCCGCGTCAACGGAACGGTCTATGCACTTGGTGAGGTGCCCAAGCTCAACAAGCAGAAGAAGCACACGATCGAGGTGGTCGTCGACCGCCTCGCCGTCAAGGCGTCGTCCAAGCAGCGGCTGACCGACTCGGTCGAGACCGCACTCGGCCTGGCTGGCGGCCTGGTGGTGCTGGAGTTCGTCGACCTCCCGGAGGACGACCTCGAGCGCGAGCGCACGTTCTCCGAACACCTGGCCTGTACCCGTGACGGGCTTTCGTTCGACGAGCTCGAGCCGCGCTCCTTCTCGTTCAACAGCCCCTATGGTGCATGCCCCGACTGTCACGGGCTCGGAACGCAGATGGAGGTCGACGAGGAGCTCCTCGTGCCAGACCCCGGGAAGTCGTTGGCTCGGGGTGCGATCTCACCGTGGACCGGGGCGCACACCAGTCAGTACTTCACCCGCCTGCTCGAGTCGCTTGCCGACGAGATGGGCTTCGATATCGACAAGCCGTTCGGCAAGCTGCCGCTGAAGGTTCGGCGCGCCGTGCTGCACGGGGCGGACGAGCAGGTGCACGTCCGCTACAAGAACAGATACGGGCGGCAGCGCTCCTACTACGCCACCTTCGAGGGCGTCGTCCCCTACGTGAAGCGCCGTCACTCCGAGGCAGAGACCGACACCTCGCGAGAGCGCTTCGAGGGATACATGCGGCAGATTCCCTGTGGTTCTTGTGAGGGTTCACGGCTGAGGCCGATCGCCCTCGCCGTCACACTGGGCGGCCGCTCGATCGCCAGCGTCGCCGCGCTTCCCATCGGTGACGCCGCCGACTTCCTTCTCTCGCTCGAGCTCTCGGCGCGCGAGGAGCAGATCGCCGTCCGGGTACTCAAAGAGGTGAGCGAGCGTCTTCGCTTCCTGATCGATGTCGGCCTGCACTACCTCACCCTCGATCGCGCTGCCGGAACACTCGCCGGTGGCGAGGCGCAGCGGATCCGTCTAGCGACCCAGATCGGTTCTGGCTTGGTCGGTGTCCTCTACGTTCTCGACGAACCGAGCATCGGTTTGCATCAGCGAGACAACCACCGACTGATCGAAACGCTGGTCCGACTTCGCGATCTCGGCAACACGCTCATCGTCGTCGAGCATGACGAGGACACCATCCGGGCCGCCGACTGGGTCGTCGACATCGGCCCTGGCGCCGGCGAGCACGGGGGACAGGTGGTGGTCTCCGGCACCGTCGACGATCTGCTTGCGAGCGGCGACTCGATGACGGGGGCCTACCTGGCCAAGCGGCTTGAGATCGAGACGCCAGTGGTGCGGCGCCCGCTCACGCCAATGCGCGAGATCGTCGTGCACGGTGCTCGCGAGAACAACCTGCAGGACGTCACGGTGGCGTTCCCGCTGGGTGTGCTGACGGCGGTCACCGGCGTCAGTGGGTCGGGAAAGTCGACGCTCGTCAACGACATCCTCTACGCCTCGCTGGCCCGGCACGTCTACTCCGCACGCACCGTTCCCGGTCGGCACACCAAGGTCACCGGCCTGGAACACATCGACAAGGTCGTGCACGTCGACCAGAGCCCTATCGGGCGGACGCCGCGGTCCAACCCCGCCACCTACACGGGCGTCTTTGACCATGTCCGCAAACTCTTCGCGAACAGTCCTGAGTCAAAGGTTCGCGGGTACCAGCCAGGGCGCTTCTCGTTCAACGTCAAGGGTGGGCGCTGTGAGGCGTGCACCGGTGACGGAACGATCAAGATCGAGATGAACTTCCTACCGGACGTCTACGTCCCGTGCGAGGTGTGCCACGGCGCCCGCTACAACCGGGAGACCCTCGAGGTGCACTACAAGGGCA
>JANLWJ010000010.1:0-7463 GCA_031364455.1 Actinomycetes bacterium
CGATGGCGGCGTCCACGGCGTTCCCGCCCGCCCGGAGGACGGCAACGGCCGCCTCGACGCTCTGTCGGTCACCCGCGGCTACTGCCGCCTGCCCACCCATAGGCCGGAGCGTAACCACCGGCTCCTGCCGTTACACAGCGTCACCCGTTTGGCCCACCGTCTGATGACTAACCCGGACGGATCAAGAAACCCCTGGTGGCTGCCGACACAACTGGTGTCTCGCCCGGAGCGCTCGCGGGTGCGCCCTTTGCGGCGCGCGCGTCTGAGCACTTCCAAGCGGGGTGACCGGGGGCGTTTCGACAGTCGGAAAGGCGCAATGGACAACCCGCAGCAGTTGGCGCGCACCGGCGCCTTGGCGGCATGGGTCAATGCCGGCCTTGGCCTGGTGCTCACTCTGCTCATCCACGTCGCCGATGACTCGGTGCCCGTTGCCCTGGTGCCAGCCCTGATCTGGTGCGTACTGGGCCTCGCCTTCGCGGCGTTCGTGACGGTGTTGGCCCGGCGTGCGTCCACCCAAGACCTCGAGGTGGGAAACCGGCGCCTCGCTCACGCTCTGATCACGACCGAGATGGTGTGGGTCGCCGGTCTTGTCGCACTGACTGGCGGACTCCGCAGCCCCGTGTGGGTCCTATTCGTAACGGTGGCCGTCTTCGTGGCTGATGTGGTCGAGCGCAAGGGCTTGGCCACCTTCACCCTTCTCGCTGTGGCGATGCTCTTTGCCGCCTCCCTCGCGTCCGGAACCCTGAGTCTTGAGGTGCTTCCCTGGCTATTGGCAGCAGCGGCGATCATCCCGCTGATCGTCGGTTTCGACGAGATGCTGAAGACGGGCATTCACGAAGGTCACAACAGCCGGCTGCAGAGGCGCGTTGAAGAGCTCTCGGTCTCGTTGGGTCAAGCGGCGGAGGGTGACCTCGCTGTCGCCATTCCCACGCCAGATGGTGACGACGCCGCCCTTCACTCGTTGGCGATCAACATCGACGAGACGCTGGTCTCGTTGCGCATGCTGGTCGACCGGGTCCGTGACGGTGGTGAACGTATTTCAGTGAGTGCACAAGAGCTTCAGTCGGCAGCCGAGCTACAGGCGTCAGCCTCATCGAAGCAGTCCGGTGCCGTGACCGAGTCGACGGTGACCCTGCAGCAGCTCGCCGACATGGCCGAGACGATTGCGGCGTCGAGCGGAGAGGTCGTCGAGCAGGCTGCACTGACCTATCGGTTTGCCGAAGAGGGCCAGGAAGCCGTCGCGAATGCCGTTGATGCCATCGACGCGATCGCCCATCGATCGCGACTCGTTGCTGAGCGGACGGCTGCGCTGGCTGACAAGTCGGGTGAGATCGGCCGCATTCTTGACGTGATCGATGAGCTGGCCAACCAGACCAACCTCTTGGCGCTGAACGCTGCGATTGAGGCCGCCCGTGCCGGTGAACACGGCCGCGGGTTCGCCGTTGTCGCCGCCGAGGTGCGCAAGCTCGCGGAGCGCGCTCAGGCGTCCACCAAGCAGATCCAGACGATCGTCTCGGAGATCCAGGCCGAGATGCGGGCGACGACGGCAGCGACGGCAGAAGGTGCCGAGGAGGTTCTCAACGGCGTGGCGCTGGCGCGCGACGTTGTCACAGTCCTCGAGCGGATCTCCGAAGTTGCTGACGAGACGACGACTGCAGCGCGCGAGATCTCGAACGCAAGCGCGCAGCAGCGAACCGCTTCTGCCGAGGTCGCGTCGGCGATGAACGATGTGGTGGGAGTCTCCGAACAGACGGCTACCGGGTCGCGAGAGGCGGCTCGCGCCGCAGCGTCGCTGACCTCACTCGCCGACGACCTCAGAGAGTCGATCTCGCGCTTTCGTATTTAGCCCGTCGACTGTCCCCTGAGGCGCCAGATCTCGTGGTCGAGTGTGGCGGTCTGAAAGAGTGACATCGTGGACTACCCCTTCCTAACCCCGACACTGGGGCAAGCCTCCCGAACATGGGGTTACGTGGGTGTCAACAGCTTCGGCGGGCCGGCGGGACAGATCGCCGTCATGCACCGGGTCATCGTCGAGGAGCGGAACTGGATCGACGAGAAGCGTTACCTGCACGCCCTCAACTTCTGCATGGTGCTGCCGGGTCCAGAGGCCTTGCAGCTGGCCGTGTATCTCGGGTGGGTGCTCAACGGGGTGGCCGGTGGGTTGATCGCCGGTGCCTTGTTCGTGCTACCTGGCTTGGCGGTGATGGCGGTTCTCGCCGCCGTCTACGCGTCCTTCGGCGACGTCAGCTGGATCTCAGCACTGCTGTTCGGCATCCAGACGGCGGTCATCGCGATTGTGGTTCAAGCGGTCGTACGCGTGGGACGCCGCTCGCTGCGAACGCCGTTACTGGTGACGTTGGCGGTAGCGGCGTTCATAGCGCTTGCCCTGTTCAACGTCTTGTTTCCCTTTGTGGTGATCGCTGCGTTGGCGGTCGGCTGGGTGGTTGGACGCCGTTCGCCTGACGCGCTGCGCGTCCGAGTCGACGCCGATGCTGACGTCGACCATGTATCGACGTCTGCGGCCCGTTCGGCCCGTCGAGCGGGATACGCCGCGCTCCTCCTGTGGGCAGTCCCCCTGCTGCTGTTGATGGCCAGTCTCGGAATGGAGAACATCTTCAGTCAGCAGGCCTGGCTCTTTGCGAAGACGGCCGTGCTCTCCTTTGGCGGTGCGTACGCGGCGCTCTCGTATGTCTCTCAGCAAGCGGTCGTGAACTACGCGTGGCTCGAACCCCGCGACATGGTCGCTGGTCTCGGACTGGCCGAGACGACACCTGGCCCGCTCGTCCTCGTCATGACGTTCGTCGGCTACGTCGGTGCGTACCGAGCGTCCGATGATCTGGGCATGCCCGGGGTGGTTGCCGGGCTGATCGGATTTGCGATCGCCGCGTGGGCGACCTTCTTGCCGTCCTTCGGCTTCGTGCTGATCGGCGCGCCATCGGTGGAACGGCTGCGCCACAACCCGCGGGTCGCCGGGGCTCTGGCGGCCGTCACCGCCGCCGTGGTGGGCGTCATTGCCGATCTGGCCCTGTGGTTCACGCTCAACGTCCTCTTTGGTGAGCTCTCCCAGCGAACGTGGGGCCCGGTCAGCGTGGAAGTCCCCACTCCGGGTTCGCTAGACGTCTGGGCCCTCGCGCTCACTGTGGCGAGCCTCGTCCTAGTCCTGGGTCTGAAGTGGGGCCTCCTGCGCGTCCTCGTTCTGGCCGCCGCAGCGGGTTTGGCGCTCTCAGCCCTTGGTCTCCACCCATAACGATCTTGGTCAAACTCCTCGCGCGGAAGGCATTACCTTCCTAGGCTCGTCCCGTGACGGAGCCCCCCATCGCCCCCAGCACCCTGGCTGCACGAGCCGCATACCAGGTTGCTGTCCATCGTCTGCGTGCGCAGTACCACGAGCTCGGGGCCGATGCGCCGATTCGGTTGGCCAAGCGAACGTCAAACCTCTTCCGCATGCGCGACAAGAACGGCACGCCCGGCTTGGACGTCTCGGCGTTCTCCGGCGTCATCGAGGTCGACCCGATCGGGCGCACTGCGGATGTCCTAGGAATGACCACCTACGAAGACCTGGTCGACGCAACGCTTCGTCACGGGCTTATGCCCCTGGTCGTGCCTGAGCTGAAGACCATCACGTTGGGTGGTGCCGTTACCGGCCTAGGCATCGAGTCGACGTCGTTCCGCAACGGGTGCCCACACGAGTCCGTCATCGACTTCGACGTGCTCACCGGCGATGGACGGGTCATCACGGTGACCCCGGACGGCCCCGATGCCAGCCTGTTTACCGGGTTCCCGAATTCGTACGGCACCCTCGGCTACGCGCTTCGGCTACGGATCGACCTTGAGCCGGTGAAACCGTTCGTCGCGCTCGAGCACTATCCGCACCACTCGGCGGCCGACGCGGCCGACACGATTCGCGAGATCGCACAGACGCGTGAGCACGGAGGCCGGCCCGTCGACTTCCTCGACGGAGTCGTATTCAGCCCCGACCGGGTCGTCGTTACCGTCGGGCGATTCGTCGGCGAGGCGCCGTACTTGTCCGACTACACGCGATCGAAGATCTACTACAAGTCGCTTGAGCAGCGCAGTAGCGACTACCTCACGATTCGCAACTACCTCTGGCGTTGGGATACCGACTGGTTCTGGTGTTCAGGCGCGATGGGGGTTCAGCACCCCATGGTGCGTCCCTTCCTGCCGCGTCGGTTACTGCGTAGCGATGTCTATTGGAAGATTGTGGGCTTTGAACGGAGCCACGGGTGGAAGTCGAGGTGGGACGCCAAGCGTGGGCAGGCACCGCGAGAACCGGTGATTCAGGACGTCGAGGTCCCGGTAGACCGCCTCGGTGAGTTTCTCAGTTTCTTCCACGACGAGATCGGCATCGCACCGATGTGGCTCTGTCCGTTACGACAGCGGAGTACCGACGTGACGTGGGACCTGTATGCGCTCGACCCCGCGACGACGTACGTGAACCTCGGCTTCTGGTCGTCGGTGGAGATGCTCCCCGGGCAGCGCGAGGGCCATCACAACCGGCGGATCGAAGAGGTGGTGGCAGATATTGGCGGAAGGAAGTCCCTCTACTCGTCGTCGTTCTACGAGGAAGACCAGTTTTGGAGCATTTACAACGGGGCGCAGTACGAGCTGTTGAAGAAGGAGTACGACCCACAGGGTCGATTGCTCGATCTCTATGACAAGTGCGTGCGGGGACGCTGAGGAGGAACCATGGCAACGTCGTCGATCGCCACCGCGTTCGGGCGAGTTCTGGGTTACCGACCTGGGCTCCGATTCACGGCGTACGACGGCAGCACCTTCGGTGACGAGGCCGCTGAGATCACGCTCTCTATCCGTTTGCCGGAGGCTGTGCAGTACCTCGCGACCGCTCCTGGCGACCTCGGACTGGCGCGCGCGTTCGTCAGTGGTTCGCTCGTTGTCGAGGGGAGCCTGCACCGAGCACTCACCCTCCTCGTCACGGACGGCGCGCAAGACTCGTCGACGCGTGACAAGCTCCAGGTGCTGCGAGAGCTTGGCGGTTGGGTGCTCCGGCGGCCTGCGCTCCCACCAGAGGAGGCATCGCCTCCGTGGAGGCGCGGGCTTAGGCACAGCCAGGAGCGAGACGCAAAGGCGGTATCGCACCACTACGACGTGTCGAACCGGTTCTACGAAATGCTGTTAGGTCCGTCGATGACCTACACCTGTGCCGTCTACCCAGACCCCGCTGCGTCTCTTGAGTCGGCCCAGGCTGCGAAGTACGACCTCGTCGGGCGCAAGCTCGCCCTCGCACCAGGAATGCGGCTGCTTGATGTGGGTTGCGGCTGGGGCGGCATGGTCATGCATGCCGCCGAGCACTGTGGCGTAAAGGCGCTGGGGGTAACGCTGTCTCAGCAGCAAGCTGAGTGGGCGCAGAAGGCGATCGCGGAGCGAGGGCTCGCTGATCGCGCCGAGGTCCGGTTCCTCGACTACCGCGACGTGACTGAGTCGAACTTCGATGCAATCTCATCGATCGGATTGACCGAACACATTGGACGCAGGCAACTCGGTTCGTACTTCTCCCGGCTTGCCGGAAAGCTTCGCCCCGAGGGACGTCTGCTCAACCACTGCATTACGCGGCCAACGACCCGGGAGCGAGCTCGCGTCGGTGGCTTCCTCGACCGTTACGTGTTTCCCGATGGCGAGCTGTCGGGCATCGGGACCGTTGTGTCGTCGATGCAGAATCATGGGCTCGAGCCTCGTCACGACGAGAACCTGCGCGAACACTATGCGATGACGTGCCGTGACTGGGGCATAAACCTTGATGCGAGTTGGGAAGAGGCAGTTGCGGAGGTGGGTCTGCGTCGCGCGCGGGTGTGGCAGCTGTACATCGCGGCGTCTCGGGTGGGTTTTGACATCAACAACATCCAGCTGCACCAGGTGCTAGGCGTGAAGCTGGGCGAGGGTGGAACGTCTGGATTCAGCCTGCGTCCGGACTTCTGATCCCTTAGAGCCAGCGCCGACGCTTGAACATCACGTACAGCAGAAGTGACACGCCTACCCAGATGCCAGTGCTGGTCCAGAAGCCGCTGTGCGCTGCGAAGCCCGGATAGGGGATGTTCTGCCCGTAGAAGCCAGTGACTGCTGTGGGTACCGCGATGATGGCGGCCCAAGCGGCCAGCTGCCGAGTCACCTTGTTGAGCGAGTGGTCGTTCAGTGCGAGGCGGGTCTCATAGATGGTGGTAATCAGATCGCGCAACCCCTCAATCGTGTCATTCACCCTGAGCACGTGGTCGTAGACGTCTTGGTAGTAGGGCTGCATCGCCGCGTCAACGGTTGACCGGTCGCCTTCTTCGTGGCGCATGAGACCGGAGACCAGCTCGCGCATCGGTTGAGCAACCCGTCGGAGTCGCACCAGTGCCTTGCGAGTCGCGAAGCTGCGCTTCTGAGCCTCACGCGGATCTACCTCGATGGATGGTTGGTCCTCGAAGAGAACGTCCTCCATGTCGTCGACGGCATCAGACAACGCATCTACGGTGTCGAGGTAGGAGTCGACGACGAGATCGAGCAGGGCGTAGAGAAGCGCGGGGATGCCATGATCGAGAAGTTCGGGGTTCTGCTCCCACCGGGCGACGAGCTCGCTCATCTCGATTGGGTTCGAGTGTTTGACGGCGATGACGCTCTCGCTCGTGATGATGACTGGTGAACCGCGCAGGTCGAGGGCGGTGTCTTCCCCGAGCACCGAGCGATAGAGGTAGAGGAGCACACAGTGGGGGAAACGCTCGAGTTTGGTGCGGTGGGCTCCGATGCCGTCGCCATTGGAGTTGTTGAGGACCTCTTCGGCCGCCCGTGGATGAACGTTGAGGAGAGGGCCGATGTGGCGCATCTCGTCCGGAGTCACCTGGATCCAGACGACGCTCTCGGGGTCGGCCGCCAGTTCGACGGCGGCAGCGACGTTGACCGATCGATGCTCCAGAGACCGCCCCCGCAACTCCCATACGTCGGCCACAGGACCAAGTTAGGCGGTAAGGGGTGCAAGCGAGGTGTTTTGCCGCCCCGAGCCGCTGCCCGGTACCCTTCTCGGGCGGCCGAAGGGCCGTGGGGAGGCGTCGCCTAGTCCGGTCGATGGCGCCCGCCTGCTAAGCGGGTTGGGGTCTTAAAGCCCCTCGGGGGTTCAAATCCCCCCGCCTCCGCCCCTGATGTACGCGGGTTCACCGGCCCCGGCACCCCCGACCCGACTCAGTTTCGGGCGGTGTCGGACGCCCGGTAAGGTATCGCCTTGGCCCTTCGGGGCATGCGCCCGTAGCTCAACGGATAGAGCATCTGACTACGGATCAGAAGGTTGGGAGTTCGAATCTCTCCGGGCGCGCAACAAAGATGCAGGTCAAGTGATCCCGGTCACAGGCTGACCGTTACCGAGACTCGCTATCCGTCGTTCCACAGCGTCCTTGGCTTAACAGCCCACGCAGTCGTCCGGAATGTTGGCGATGACCAATGACGAATCATTCAAC
>JANLWJ010000013.1:0-1757 GCA_031364455.1 Actinomycetes bacterium
GGCCGAGCCGCCGGCCGCCGTTTGGGGTGCAGGCGGTGCTGGCGGAGGGGTGGGGGTCGGTGCGGGCGCTGGCGGTGGGGGAGGCGCTGCGGCCTCCTCGTCACTCGGGAAACCGCCCGTGCCGTTCACCGTCACGTAGTCGTCGACAGCTTTCAGGGCCTGGTCAACGTCGCTTCTGGCTCCACCCGAGCGCTGCTCGGCGTAGAACGCAGCGCCGAGGGCCGCGAGGACGCGGCCCGCCTCCTTCTTCGCCTGTACGTCATCAAGCTTGGCCTGACTGGTCTCGACGCCCTTCTTCGCCTCGTCGAGTGCCTGTTGTGCAACGTGCTTCGCCTTGTCCAAGAATCCAGCCATGCGCTCAGCCTACGGATACTCTTCGTCTGCGCAAGAGCAGTTCCGGCGTCAGAAGAGCCGGTCCTCGGGCCTTTCCCGGTCGCGGAGGCCTACTAGTCAAGGGTGACGCACTCGATTCCGAGGTCGTTGGCCGACACCTTGGGCTGTCCCTCCGTCGCGATCCGGGTGGCCCTGTCAGGTCGGCTCCGGGAGTCGTTGAAGTACTTCACCGAGGGTGGTCTCGATCCGGTCGAAGCGAGTCTGCGTCTCGTCCGAGCGGGCCTGCACTTGGTCGAAGCGGGCCTGCACTTGGTCGAAGCGGGCCTGCACTTGGTCGAAGCGAGTCTGCGTCTCGTCCGAGCGGGCCTCCACTTGGTCGAAGCGAGTCTGCGTCTCGTCCGAGCGGGCCTCCACTTGGTCGAAGCGAGTCAGCACTTCGTCGAAGCGGGTCCGTGTTTCGCTGCGGAAGTCGTCGATCTTGTCGTAGATCGCAACGGTCTCGTTCTCAAGCCGGTTCATCCGGCGTTCGAGGTTCGGGTCGTTTGGCATATCGGCCACTGTAAGCCGAGCTGCCCGGCTGCTGCTAGCTAGTGGCCCGGCGCCTGTGGAGAAGTCAGAAGAGCCGGTCCTCGGGCTTGTCCCGGCCGCGGAGGGCGTCGTAGTCGAGGGTGACGCACTCGATTCCGCGGTCGTTGGCCAAGACCTTGGCCTGTGGCTTGATCTCCTGGGCGGCGAACACCCCGCGAACTGGAGCCAATAGCCGGTCGCGGTTGAGGAGCTCGAGGTACCTGGTGAGCTGCTCGACGCCGTCGATGTCGCCCCGGCGTTTGATCTCGATCGCCACGGAGGCGCCATCGGCGTCGCGCGCCATGATGTCTACGGGGCCGATCGCCGTTCCGTACTCACGTCGCACTAGTGAAAAGCCCTCGCCGAGCAACTCGATGTGCTCGGCGAGCAGCTGCTGCAAGTGGGCCTCGACCCCGTCCTTCTGCAGGCCCGGGTCGATGCCAAGCTCGTGCTCAGCGTCGTGCAGGACTTCTTCGATGGAGATGGTCAGCTGGTCACCGGTCTTGGTGTGGCTCACCACCCAGGTGCCGATGCCAGAGTCGTCCACGTCGTGCACCGTGCGGCACGGGGGACTCATCCAGTTGAGCGGCTTGTAGGCCCGTGAGTCGGAATGCACCGCCAGCGAGCCGTCGCGCTTGAGCATCACGAGCCGGAGAGCGGGAGGCAGGCGCGCCGCGAGCCGGCCCTCGTATTCGACCGAGCACACGGCAACGAGCAGACGCACCGTCGCGTTGTAGCACGTGCCGGACTGCACGCGCGCCGACCCCGCGTGCAGTCGATACCCTCGTCGGATGCTCTCGGCTCGGAGACGGCGCCGCCTGGCCGCCTCGATCGGCGCCGCCGTGTTGGTGGTCGTG
>JANLWJ010000027.1:0-6916 GCA_031364455.1 Actinomycetes bacterium
GGGCTTCGATGCCCTCACCCACATGAACTTCTACACAGATGACATGGCGGGCGTCGCTCCCCGCGATCCACTCGACCAGGGAGGGATCCTCCACGCCATCGTTGGATCGTTCGTGATGGTGGGTATCGCGACCGCGGTGTCGTTGCCGCTAGGGGTGGGCACCGCCATCTACATCACCGAGGTCGGGTCGCGCGGTGGCAAGTGGGTACGCACCGTCATTGAGGCGATGATTGGGCTTCCCGACATCCTCGCTGGCTTGTTCGTCTACGTCACTCTCATCCTGGCGCTGGGTTTCGAGCGTTCCGGATTTGCTGCAGCGATGGCGCTGGCGATCATGATGACTCCCATCATTGCGCGCTCCGCGGAGGTTCAGCTGCGCGTCGTGCCGGGCGGCCTGCGCGAGGCGGGGCTGGCCCTCGGAGCTACCAGGTGGCGAACGGTCAAAGGGATCGTCGTCCCGACAGCCAAGGCAGGTCTTGCCACCGCACTCATCCTTGGCATCGCGCGAGCTGTCGGAGAGACGGCACCGGTTCTGATCACGTCGGGAGCAAGCACCTTCCTGAACACGAACCCGGTCAGCGAACCGATGAACTCCCTTCCGCTCTACATCCTGTTCGCCGTTCGGAGTGGGCAGCCGGAGTACATCATCCGCGGATTCGGCGCTGCGGCCGTACTGCTGGGAATCGTGCTCGCGCTCTTTGTCATGGCCCGACTACTCACCAAAGACCGGATGTCTCGCTGATGAGGCACCAACGCCCTGTTCTGAATTTCGCGCCCGACCCAGGAGGATCGCAATGAACTTCGAACGATCGATTCGGCGTTGCCTTGCACTGGTAGCCGTGGGAATGCTGGCGCTCGCCGGGGCACTGCCGGCCAGCGCTGCTGAGAGTCGTGCGTTGATCCAGGGATCTGGCTCCGGTTGGAGTGCCAACGCTGTCAACCAGTGGGTGGCCGACGTCCAGTCCAGCGGGCTCCAGGTGGTCTACACGGCGGCAGGGTCCGCTCAGGGTCGCAAGGACTTCGGCTACGAGACAGTCGACTTCGCGGTCAGTGACATTGGGTTCCAGGGTGTTGATGCTGTGACTGGCGACACCGACACCTCTCAGGGACGCGACTACGCCTACCTCCCCATCGTCGCAGGCGGGACTTCCTTCCCGTACCACATTGAGGTCGGAGGTGAGCTGGTCCGGAATCTGCGGCTGTCCGGAGCGACGCTGACCAAGATCTTCACCGGTCAGATCACCAACTGGAGTGACGCGCAGGTCACCAAGGACAACAACGGCCGCAAGCTGCCGTCGATCCCGATCATTCCCGTCGTGCACTCCGAGGGTTCGGGATCGACCGCTCAGCTGACCCGGTACTTCGACGCAGAGCACCCAGACATCTGGCGCCCCTACCTCGGTAAGGCTGGTGACACCGAGTACTACCCGCGCAAGGGCAACATGATCGCGCAGAACGGGTCGGACGGCGTCATGAACTATGTGGCATCGAGCTCGGCGAACGGCGCCATCGGCTACGACGAGTACTCGTACGCACTGGCCAAGAACTACCCGGTAGCAAAGATCCTGAACAAGTCGGGCTACTACACGCTACCGACCCAGTACAACGTGGCTGTTGCGCTCACCCAGGCTGCGATCAACGGCAACCGCAAGTCACCCAACTACCTGCTGCAGGATCTCGACCGGGTGTACTCCTACGGAGACAAGCGCACCTACCCGCTGTCGTCCTACTCGTACGCCATCATCCCGACGGGCGATGACGATGACACGATGACGACGGCCAAACGGCAGACTCTGGCTGACTTCTTGTACTACTCGGTCTGTCAGGGACAACGCGAGGTCGGGCCCATTGGTTACTCCCCACTTCCGATCAACTTGGTGGAGGCGTCCTTCGACCAGATCGGCCAGCTGAAGAAGGCTGACAAGGACGTCAACCTCGAAGACCGGAATGTCTCAACCTGCGACAACCCGACGTTCGTTGCTGGACAGCCCAACCGCAACTACCTGACAGAGATCGCACCCATGCCGCCCGAGTGCGACAAGGTCGGCAACGGCCCCTGCGAGGACGGTGGCTTCACCGGCGTTGGCGAGCCGCCTGCCGGCGGAGACGACGGCGGTAACAACGACTCAGGGCCCGTCGGTGACGGTTCGGGGCCCGGGACTGGTGATGGGGGACCGACCGGAACCGGGGGAGATGGGGAAGTCGTCTTCGACCCTGAGACGGGTCAGGTCGTCGCCCAGGGCCTGACGAATACGTCAACTGGTGTGGCCGGTGTCCCCACTGACATCGCCTCCTTCTCGACGACCCAGACCCGGACGGTCTTGGCGCTACTGGCGATCGCACTGCTCGTGGCCGTCGTGGCCGTCCCTCCGCTGATGAACCGCAGGATGAAGGAAGGTAAGTCGTGAGGCGCGCGTTCGCTGGGCTCTTCGCACTCGCCCTGTTGATGGTGGTTGCGCCCGGTGCGCCCGGTGCGCCCAGTTCAGCGTCGGTCAGCGACGGGGCACCGACCCTGCGAACAGCCTCCGGGCAAGGGCTTGAGAAGAGCAAAACGGTGACTCGCGTCCATGTTGATGACGGCAACCAGAAGGTGGTCGACAAGCGAACGGTGAGCGTTGCGGTCGACACCACGTCTGGCCTCCGCGACCGCCAGGCGATCCGGGTCTCCTGGTCAGGTGCCCGCCCGACCGGGGGTCTGGTGGCTGACCAGAACTCCGGCGATGCCGCCTACCGGCAGGAGTACCCGATGGTGCTGATGCAGTGCCGTGGAGTTGACTCCCGATCCGTTCCGGCCGGTCAGCGGATCAGGCCCGAGACCTGTTGGACCCAAACGCCTTATGAGCGCTTCAGCAACTCGTACGGCGATCAACTGCCACCGTGGCGGCTCGACCAGTTCGCTGCCAAGGGCGAGCGCGAGCGCTATGTGGACGCCCCCCGGAAGCGCCCGGCCGACTGCTTCGGCAAGGCCGATGCCGAGCGATGGGTGGAGTTCGACGCCCAGGGCGGAAAGGTCTACCCCGGTGGGCCGAACGGTTGTGCCGGGACGGCTCCTGAGGCGACCCAGGTGGGCAGCCTTAACCTGCCGAGCAACACCACGTACGCCGCCACGACCAACAACGGTCGTGGATCTGCAGTCTTCAACGTGCGCGCCGCAACGAGCAATGCCTCACTCGGATGCTCGGACAAGGTGGCCTGCTCGCTAGTGGCGATCCCGATCATGGGAATCGGGTGCGATGTAGATGCTGACGGCCTCCCGGGTGGAAAGACCCCCGACCCCGCCGATGTGAAAGTGGCCGCTGACAAGTGCACGGCCAAGGGCAAGTATGACGCGGGTCAGAATGCACAGCCCGGCATCATCGCCGACGCGTCGGTGACCGGGTCCCTGTGGTGGAGCGAATCAAACTGGCGTAACCGCATCAGTTTCCCGTTGGACTTCGCGCCGAGCGCGGCACTGTGCGATATCACATCCTCAGGTGGCGAATCGATCTTCGGTTCAGAGCTGATGATCCAGGCGTTCGACCAGTGGTCACCGGTGTTCTGCCTTGATCCGCAGCGCTCGCCGGTCAAGCAGGTGCAAACCGGCGAGCCGCAGGCGCGCAACCTCTACTCGACCGGTTCGATCGACGCTGCTTTGGTGAGTCGGATGCCTGACTCGATCCCCGTCAGCAGACCAACGGTGAAGGCGCCAGTCGGCGCCACAGGTTTCGCAGTGACGTTCTCCGTCGACGATGAGAACGGCCGCCCGCTGCAGCAGCTGAAACTCACTCCGCGGCTTCTGGCGAAGCTGATGACGCTGTCGTACCCCGCCATCACGGCGGTGAAGACGAGCTACTCAGCGTTGTCCGGTAACCCGCTCAACATCACCGACGACCCTGAGTTCCGGGCGCTCAACCCCACCGTGCCTGACGGAATCGGGACACAGTCGGCCGCGACGCTGCTCAACCTCTCCAGTGACTCAGACGTCATCTGGGCACTGACCTCCTATATCAACGCCGATCCTGAGGCACGCGCCTGGCTTGAGGGCAAGCCCGATCCCTGGGGGATGAAGGTCAACCCGAACTACAAGGGGATCGACCTTCCGACGGAGACGTGGCGAAGTTTGGACGACTTCAAGCCAGAGGCGATCTACCGTCCAGGAGTCAACGACTGCCTATACCAGAACCCCGTGCCGTATCTGCCGTTGGTCGCTGCGCCGCTGACGCGGATGACATACATCGCGCTGGCGATGCAGTTCTCCATTGCTCAGTCGCAGGTGGTCTGCTCGCTTCCCTCGTTCATCCCGGGTAGCACTGACGGAGCCAAGATGATCGCACTCGGTCGTCAGACGCCGGGATTCCGGTTCATGCTCGGTGTGACGAGCATCGCCGACGCGGAGCGGTACGAGATCAGTGAGGCCTCACTTCAGACGCTCGTCGATGGTTCCGCCAAGCAGGACTTGAGCTCACTTGCCGGGCGCTCGTTCGTCTCTCCGTCGCCGGACTCGTTGCGCGCCGCCGTATCTGAGCTACGACCTGACCCGGACGCCGGCGTCTGGACGTACGACTACAACCGGCTGCTGTCGACCCGAAGCGCCGCTGACGCGTACCCGGGCATGATGCTCGTCTACGCAGCACTTCCCACTGACGGCTTGGACAAGGCGACCGCGAAGGCTTACGCCGACTGGCTCCGCTACGTCGTCACGAAGGGGCAGAACCCAGGTGAGGACCTCGGGGAGCTCCCGCCCGGCTATGTGCCGCTCACTGAGGCCAATGACATGGCCGGTCTGCGTGACTACTCGCTGAGGGCCGCTGATGCGGTGGCTGCGCAGCAGGGCGACGTCCCACCGTTGGAAGAGACGGACACGCCCAGCGGGCAACCAACGACCGACCCATCTGGTCCCCCATCGAGTTCTGGGGACGACGGTGTCCCCCCTCCGGGGGACACCGGACCGGGTTCCGGAGAGCCGGTTGACAGGACACCCCCGGACGACGGGACGCCGGAGGCCCTGGTGCCCCTGGGCGAGACCGTCGGCGGCTCCGGCGGCTTGGTCGGGCTCGCCGTTCCGCTGGTGCTTGGTCTGGCACTGCTGGCCGGGGCTGTCGCCGGTGCCGTGATCGTGCGCGACCGGATCCAGAGCCGGCGGTCGCCGTGACGACGGTGGACGTGCTCGAGGATCGACCGGCCGTCACGGTGACCGAGGAGCCGGAGTCAGCGGCGCCGCCGCCCCAACCGGCAGGAGTGGCCCGACGGGGTTTGTCGACGAACACCCGGTCGACTCTTTGGGTTCTGATGAGTGTGGGACTTCTCGCGCTCTGGCTTGTGTCGTACGCCCGCGTGTTCAGCGGGATCGAGCAGGAAGCTGCGCAGCGACCCCTGTACGACCAGTTCCGGGAGGAGTTGGCCAAGGCAACGGCCCCGGTCGGTGGAGTGATCGAGCCAGGAGCGCCCGTCGCGGTCATCGACGCGCCATCGGCCGGCATCGACGGCCAAGTGGTGGTGGAAGGCACTTCCTCAAACGTGACTCGGAGCGGTCCGGGCCACCGTCGCGACACTCCTTTGCCAGGCCAAGCGGGGGCAACCGTGCTCATGGGACGGTCGGTCACCTTCGGCGGACCGTTCGGCTCGATCGCCTCCATGCAGCCCGGGGACGCGATCACGATCACGACGGGTCAGGGCGCGTTCGAGTTCGCGGTGGAACAGGTGCGTCGCCCTGGAGACCCGCTTCCTGCGCCACTTCAGGAGGGGGAGAACCGCGTCACGATGGTGACCGCCGAGAGCTCTGGCTACCTGCAGGGCTGGGCCGCCCAGACGCCTGTGTTCGTTGACGCGTTGCTACAAGGCAAGACGACCGACACGCCAACCGGCCGGCCACTCACGGTGTCCCCATCGGAGGCGACGCTGGCGGCCAGCACCTACACCTTGATGCAGCTGGTGCTGTGGTTGCAGCTCCTTCTCGTGGTTGTCGTCCTCTGGGTGTGGGCCGCGATGCGCTGGGGGAAGTGGCAGACCTGGATCGTGGCCGTTCCCGCGTTCGTGGCGGCCCTGTGGGGAACCACCAGTGCGGTCTTCGCGATGTTGCCCAACGTCCTGTAGCTGACGCCATACCGGGCCGGTGTCCCTTTCAACCTTGACGGTCGGCCGCGATTCATTGGTCGTTCATCGGACAACCCTTGTCCGTCCTCCTGCCCTCGGCAGACTCCACACCGCAGCGTCCGTCTGCACCTCTCGGAAGGGACTACTCAGCATGCTGAAACTGAGCAAGGTTAAGGCAGGGGTCGCTGCGCTTGGCGCGGTCGGCATCTGCGCTGCGGCCATCGGGCCGGCAACAGCCGACATCTACCCGCAGACCAACGACGTGGTTGGTGCCGGCTCCGACACCATCCAGTACACCCTCGACTTCATGATGGACGGGACGATCTCTGGTCTTCCTGGTTACAACTCCAACCAGCCGAAGAACCGGGTGTTCAACTTCGACGCAACCGCCGACGCTGATGGTCGGGGGGTCTACCCGGCGAGCAGCACGACGCTGCTGGCGGCGACCTCGGTGATGCGGGCAGGCACCAAGCCGGTTCCCCGTCCGAATGGCTCCAGTGCCGGCATCCGCGCGCTGTACCAAGCGCCCTACATCGGTGCATCCGGTGCGCCGAACGTGCAGTTCGCTAGAGGCTCACGGATCCCGACCTGCGTCGAGAACACTGCGGCGCAGACAGCAGGCTACGGCGGCCTGCACGTGTACAAGTTCGCCGCCGACGACCTCGCCATGGGTACCACCCCAACCACGAATGCTCCAGCCGGGCTCACCCCCGTGCAGGTGCTGGGGATCTACACCGGTGCGTACACGACCTGGGACCAGATTCCGGGCAACGGTGGCGGTTCGACGGCCACGATCATCCCGTTGCTCCCCCAGAGCGGTTCAGGGACGCGCAGCAGCTTCGAC
>JANLWJ010000041.1:0-8149 GCA_031364455.1 Actinomycetes bacterium
GACGAACTACGGGGTCGTCGACGACATCAAGGGCGCTGTTGCGGTCGGCCGCGAACGCCATCTGTGGGTGCACGTTGATGGCGCCTACGGACTCGCAGCGTTGTGTGCTCCAAGCGCGCGATCGATCTTCGATGGCATCGAAGGCGTCGACTCACTGATCGTCGACCCGCACAAGTGGCTCTTCGCGCCGTTTGACGCCTGTGCGCTGATCTATCGTGACCCCGCCCTTGGCAAGGCGGCTCACACCCAGACCGCCGGCTACCTCGAGGCGATCAATGAAGACCCCGAGTTCAATCCCAGTGACTACGCGGTGCACCTGTCGCGGCGCCCAAGGGGACTTCCCCTGTGGTTCAGCCTCGCAACTCACGGGACTCAGGCATACACCGACGCAGTGGAGCGCACGCTGACGGTCGCCCGTTCCGCAGCTGACGGCGTCCGACAGCGGGCGTACCTCGAGCTGGTGCGTGAGCCGAACCTGTCAGTGGTGGTGTTTCGGCGGCTCGGATGGAAGAAGGAGGACTACTACGCGTGGTCGGACCGGCTGTTGGCGGCGAACTTCGCGTTCGTGCTGCCGACGACGCACTACGGCGAGACGGTGACGCGCTTCGCGGTGGTCAATCCGCGGACAACCGAAGCAGACGTTGCGCTGATCCTCGACACCATGGCCGGCTGACGGGGTCACCCGGCCGGGTCGGGATGCTCATCCTGGGGGAGCTCGCCGGACGGGTGGAAGGGCTCCAACAGCCATCAGCGCTGAGCGGCTAACGGTGCTGATGTCGGCGGTCGCCAGGTCGTCAGCGGTGAACCAGGCGCACCGTGACACCTCGACGCCATCGGCGGCCAGCTCACCACGGACCACCCGCGCATCAAAGACAATCGAGATGTAGGCGCACTCGTCGCCGTTGGGGTAGGTCATCTCGAAGCCGGGACCGCCAAGCGCTGCCACCAGTCCGGTCAACTCGACCTCGAGCCCGGTCTCCTCACGCGCCTCTCGAACGGCTGCCTCGGCGGGGGACTCGCCGGGCTCGACTGCTCCTCCGACGGTTCCCCACTGCTGGCGGTCGATTTGGTTGACCAGCAGCACCTGCCCGGCGTCGTCGCGGATGTGTACCGAGACCGCGGGGAGCAGTAGAAGCCGGCTACCGACCAGCGCACGGAGGTCGGAGACGTAGCCGTCAGGGCGCTGGTCGGCCGTGGTCATTGCCGGAGGATGTAGATCTTCCGGAGGTCCTCGTGGATGGTCCACGTCGTCTCGGCCCCAGCCTCGAGGACGCCAACGTCTCCAGGTCCCACCTGCAGCGTGGGGCCACCGGCCACCTCGATCGTGGCGCGTCCGGCCAGGACGACAAAGATCTCGTCCACCTCGACATCTGTGGAGACCCCGGAGGTGTGCTGCCAGATGCCGACGGCCAGCGCCTCAGAATCGAGCACCTCATAGGTGCTGACCTGCGGGTTTCCACTCACGACCTGGCTCGGATCGAGCGGATCGGAGGTCAGTTCCTGGGTGGTGGCCGGCACGACGTAACAAGGCATGGGCAGACCCTAATGCGGCCGCGTCCGTAGAACTTTCCCGGGTGAATGACATCGTTGGGATTTGGGGCCTACGATGGGCCAGCGGCCCGGGAGGGGAAGCCTGGGCCGCCACAGCACCCCCATCGGGGCCCCGGCAGCTCCACTCCAAGCCGGGGGCTGCGGTGGGCCAGCGCGAGCACAGCACGAGCACAGCACGAGCACAGAGAGAACGCGTCGAGGCAAGGAGAGACAAGCTGATGGAAGCCGCTCCCGTAGGTACCGGTATGACGGCCAGCGCCACGACGCTGACCGAGCGGGAGCAGGAGGTCCTCGCCTTCGAGCGTCAGTGGTGGAAGTACGCCGGCGCCAAGGAGCAGGCCGTCCGCGAGCTCTTCGACATGTCGGCTACCCGCTACTACCAGGTGCTCAACGCACTGATCGACCGTCCAGAGGCACTCACCTTCGACCCCATGCTCATCAAACGGCTCCGACGGCTCCGCGCCGCTCGCCAGCGGGCGCGGTCCGCGCGGCGGCTCGGCGCTCCCGTCTGAGTTAGGGGCATGTCGACGCCCGGGTCACCGCCGCCTCGGCCAGGAGGCTCGCATCGCGCTGCTCCTGCGGGAGGTGCCCCGGAGGCCGCCCCAGCGTCACCGCTGCTGTTGCCGGTGCTCAGCGTTCTGGTGGTCCTCGGTGCCATTGGGCTCGCCGCCTGGATGCTGCTGACCTCAGGCGACACCGAGGAGCAGGCCAACCCGACGCCGAAGGTGACGCAGCCGTCAGCGCAACCCACCGACACCGCGTCCAGCGAGCCGACCAAGAACGAGGACAAGAATAACGAGAACAAGGGTGGCACGAAGGGCAACGACAAGAACAACAACCAGGGCGGAACCAAAGGTGGCAACAAGAACGACGACGAGCAGACCGCTCAACCGGTTCCGCAGATCCCGGTGTACGTGTTCAACCAGACGTCGATCTCCGGCTTGGCCGCCGAGACCGCGAACTCACTGGAGTTGGCCGGCTGGAACGTTGTCGGTGCCGACAACTGGGTCGGCACCGTCCCAACGGACACCGTCTACTTCTACCCGGGCGATCGTGATGCAGCCGAGCGTCTTTCGGACGACTTCCCCGACATCGGACGCGTATGGCCGGCGTCAGCGCCGATGCCAGCCGGCGCGCTGACGGTCATCCTCGCCGACACCGCACGCAAGTAGCTGGCCAGTGTCGGCTTCCCGTCAGCTAGCGCTGTTGGGTGCGTGGTGCTGGTCGCGCGCCACGTGCCGCCTGGCGTGGGCGATCGCCTCGGGCGTGTGATCGAAGACGTGGCCCCGCTCGACCAACTGGGCGTATACGCCATTGGCGGCCAGGGCAGCTATGAAGCGCGCAGGTAGACCAGACATCAGCACGGCGACGTCGCGACGCTCCAGGCTGCGGATCGTGTCGGCGAGCACCGCAGCGCCGGTGGCGTCGAGCGTGGTGACGTGGGAGAGACGCAAGATGACGACCCGGATGTCGCTTACCTCGGTGAGCTCGAGCAACGCCATGTGCGCGCCGCCAAAGAAGAGCGGTCCCTCGAAGCGGTACGCCACGACGTGTGCGTCGAGCAGCGCGCGTTCCTCGTCGCTGTGCTGGTCGGTCGCCGGTTGGCTCAACGTCTCCAGTGGGATCTCCTGCAGCGTGGCGGTCTTGGCCATCTGGCGGAGGGCGAGCGCACCAGCGGCGACGATGCCGAGGATCACCGCGGTGGCGAGGTCGAGGGCGACGGTGGCCACGAAGGTCACGACCAGCACAGCGGTGTCGCTGCGCGAGGAGCGGAGGAGCACCCGGACGCTCGATACCTCGACCATCCGGATGGCGGTCGCGATGAGGACGCCGGACAGGGCTGCCAGCGGAATCATCGCCACGGCGTCCGCGAGTAGTAGGACGATGACAAGGAGAACGAGTGCGTGGACAAGGGCTGCCAGCCGGGACGCCGCGCCGCTGCGGACATTGACGGCTGTCCTTGCGATGGCCGCCGTGGCTGGGATGCCTCCGAAGAGCGGGCTGGCGATGTTGGCGATGCCCTGACCGAAGAGCTCGCGGTCTGGGTCGTGACGGTCGGAGACGCTCATGGCGTCAGCAACGGTGGCGGACAGCAGACTCTCGAGTGCGGCTAGCGCCGCGACGGCAAGCGCAGGGACCGCGAGAGTCCGGATGTCCGTCCAGGCAAGGTCGGGAAGTGCGGGAGCTGGGATGTGCGACGGCAGAGCACCAATCGTGGATAGCGGGAGGTCGAATAGCGCGGCGACCGCCGTCGCGGCAATCACAGCGATCAGCGCGATCGGAACTGCTGGCCGTAGTCGTACCACGCCAAGGATCAGCACCACGACAGCGACGGTGACGGTGACCGCTGCCCAGTCGGGGCTCACCGCCCAGTCAGCGATGGCGCCGACAGCGACGGCGACGACATGCTGACCCTCGGCCGTCACACCGAGAGCGGCAGGCACTTGCTGTAGACCGATGATCACCGCGATGCCGAGAGTGAAGCCCTCGATCACCGGCAGCGGGATGAACTTCACGTAGCGGCCGATGCCGGCGAACGCCATGCCGATAAGCAGTACGCCGGCCATCAAACCGACGACCAGGACACCGTTGGCTCCGTACACCGCAACGATCGGCACCAGGACCACCGTCATCGCACCGGTCGGCCCGGAGACCTGGACGTTGCTGCCACCGAAGAGCGCAGCCAGGATCCCGGCAACGATCGCGGTGATGAGTCCGGCACCGGCCCCGAGGCCCGATGTGATGCCGAAGCCGAGAGCGAGTGGCAGTGCGACCACGCCGACGGTGATCCCGGCCATCAGGTCTTTGCGTGGGGCCACGCGCATCTGCGTGTAGTCCGCCCGGCGGGGTGCAAGTCCGCGGAGTCGGCTCAGGACATGCCCCAGGACGATTCGGCCGCCTGAAGCGTCGGCTGCGTTGGGCTTCTGGCTCATTGGGCGTCGAGGTGGCGAGACATCTCATCGACCAGCTCACCTTGGTCGGCGGTCCTGGTCTGGAGGATCTCGCGGGCCGCCAGGAGCAGGTTGCGCACAGCGGGAAGCGCTAGGGAGTAGATCACCTCGCCGGCTTCTCTGCGCTGATGCACGAGGCCGTGCTGGCGCAGGATTGCCAGCTGGTGGGAGAGGCTCGATGCCTCAATGTCGATGGCAGCCCTGAGCTCGTGGACCGGTTTGTCGCCGTCGGACAGCAGTTCGAGCAGGCGGATCCGGGCTGGGTGCCCGAGGGCCCGGAAGAAGTCGGCCTTGGCGCGGTAGAGCGGGATAGGCACGGGTACACCGATCTGAAGAGTTGAAGAACTCTTCAAGTCTATCAAGCCGCCTGCGCGAGTTATCCACCGCATGAGTACGGAGACTGTTGCGCGGGCGCCGGTGAATGCGTCGTTCTTGTGGGGCGGGGTCAGCGGACGAGCGTGGCACCCTTGAGGACGTGGCGCATCTGGCTGGCGAACTGGGTCAGGTCGCCGAGCACCTCGACCGGGCTCGTCGAGCGGGCATCAACGCCGGCGTCGACCTCGACCGCAACAAGGTCGGCGTAGCGGCCCGGAGTCAGAACGCCCACCTCGTCGTTGCCCAGACACTCCGACGCCCAGAGCGTTGCCGAGCGAAGCGCCGCCATCGGGCTCATGCCGAGCTCGACGTGCTTGGCCACCTGGTGGATGTTCATGCCATGGGGGTAGATCCCTGAGTCGGTGCCGAAACCTATGCGTACCCCGTGGTCGAGGGCTCGGCGGAAGGCGTCCCGCTGCGTCTCGGTCGAGTCGATGATCTTGCGCATGGTGTCCTCGGGCCACTCCTTCTTGCGGCCCTCTTCCTCCATCCAGTCGCCGGCCCACACGTCGGCCACCAGGTAGGTCCCCCGCTCGGCCATCAGGGCGAGCGCCTCGTTGTCGGCGAAGGATCCGTGCTCGATCGACCGGACGCCGGCACGAGTCGCGCGCTTGATGCCCTCTGCTCCGTGCGCGTGAGCGGCGACGAATGCGCCGTAGTTGCCTGCCTCGTCGACGGCGCCCTTGATCTCGTCCTCGGTGAACTCCGCGGCGCCAGGATTGGTACCTGGTGCGAGCACGGCACCGGTGGCGATCACCTTGATCAGATCGGCTCCGCCGGCCATGATGCGGCGCACTGCACGGCGCACTTCGTCGAGAGAGTCAGCGACGCCAAAGCGCATCGCTTCGGGGACGCAGACATCTGGGGTGAAGCCGGTGACTTCGCCGCCGCCTCCGGTGCAGGTGACGTAGGCGCCGGCGCAGTGCATCCGCGGGCCAACGACCCAGCCTTTGTCGATCGCTTTGCGTAGGGCGACGTCGGTGAATGCGCGAAACGACCCGACATCGCGGACGGTGGTGAATCCGGCCTCGATGGTCCGTCGCGCGTTAAGGACGCCCACCAGCGCGTCATCAGCCTGGCTCTCCATGAGCAGGTCGCCATAGGACCCGGACTCCTCAATTCCGACCAGGTGGGTGTGCAGGTCGATGAGCCCAGGGGCGACGACACATCCGGAGAGGTCGAGTACTGGGCCGTCCGGCGTCGGCGCATCGCCAGCCAGGACGTCGGCCACCCGGTCACCGTCGAAGACGAGCGTGACGTCGGGTCGAATCTCGCCGGTCACGACGTCGGCGAGCCAGCCGCACCGAGCGGCCACGAACGAGTCTCCTGCTACGAGTCGAGTCACGGCGCTGAGCCTGCCATAGCAAGGGCGCCTCCGCCCACCAGTTGTGACCATCTTCAGTCGAACTGCTTGCCGGGGCACGGGCTGCGGGTCAAGATGACGCATCGTCTCCGGAGGTGCTTGTGCCAGGTCTGGATGCTCCGTTCACCCGTCCGCTCCGCCAGCTCTCGGCAGTGCACGCGCTGTTCGACGCCGCGGGCCGCACCCCTTCGCACGACGCGGGGGAGATGCTTGCCTGGTACCACGACCACCAGCGGGAGGAGTGGCAGCGGGAGCAGTTGAGTGCGGCCGGCTCCGCCTCGACCGGGGTTACATCCCTAGGCCGGCGGGCCTTTCTTGGTGGAGCCGCGGCAACGGCTGCTGGAGGTGTTCTCGCAACCGCTGGCCGCGCCGCCGCGGCGACGATGCGGGACGTCGAGCCGGTCGTCATCGTTGGCGCCGGACTAGCAGGAATGACGTGTGCGTACCGGCTGACCCAGAAAGGTATTCCGGTCCGCGTGTACGAGGCGCAGGAGCGGCTCGGGGGCCGGTGCTGGACCATCCGGGGGAAGTTTGACCATGGCGCGACGGGTGAGCACGGTGGTCAGTGGATCGACTCGCGGCACCGTCACATCCGCGCGCTTGCCGAAGAGCTCGGACTTCCGCTGATCGACACGTTTGCCCAAGAGCCACCATCGTCGGGTCCTAGCTACTACTGGCTGGACGGAGCGCAGCGGACATCGTCAGAGGTGTTCGCGGGGTACGGCGACTTCTACGCGGCCCTCAAGGCGGTGTACAAGCGCATTGGCAGCTACATCTACGACGAGGCAGGTGAAGCTGCCAAGAGGTTCGACCAGCGGACGAGCCAGGAGTGGCTCGACGCCAACGTGGCCAACCCGTTGCTGAGGTCTGCGCTGGAGAACTTCGAGACGGGGTTCTGGGGAATCGAGACGACCGAGATGAGCGCGGTCAATCTTCTCGAAGCGAATGTCGCTCCCTACCCCGGGGCCAATGAGCGGTTCCGCGTCCTCGGCGGCAACGACAGCATCATCAGCGCCCTCGAGCGGAAGCTCCCAGCTGGGTCGGTCATGCGCGGGCACCCGCTCGTTGCCGCAAAGCGCAGGTCTAGCGGACGAATCGAGCTCAAGTTTGATGGAGGGTGTCCAGACGTAGTGGCGTCTCGGGTGGTGCTCGCGCTGCCCTTCACGACGCTGCGCGATGTCGACTACGCGGGACTGCAGGTTGAGCCGCGACGAGACCGGGCCATCAAGAACTTGGCGATGGGGACCAATGCCAAGTTCTACCTCCAGTTCGACCAGCCGTACTCGACATCTGGATTCGGCAGCTTCTTTGTCACCGACGACCCCAGCAAGTGGTACGCCTTCGACACCGAGAAGGACCAGGACGTCCCCGACCACAACGGCCCGCTGCTGCTGATCTACTCCGGTGGCGACACCGGGAAGAGCTACCGCGCCTACGGGTCGGAGGGTCCGGCATCTGGCCGGACTGTTGCCGAGACGCTAGAAGTGCTCGACCGCGGTTCCACGGGCAACCCGCCGCTGTCGGCGTCCTACAACGGCAACAACTACCTCGTCACCTGGGTCAACAATCCCTGGGTGCACGGGTCGTACGCCGGATTCGGCCCCGGCCAGTACACCGACTTCTGGGGCTACCTCAAGACTCCAGAGCCGGGCCTGTACTTCGCCGGCGAGCACACCTCGACGCACAGCCAGGGGTATCTCAACGGTGGCGTTCAGTCGGGGCAGCGGGCCGCCACCCAAGTTCTCCGACGCCTCAGCTGAGCCGCCTCGGCGAACTACCGCAATGACGCGACCGGCGTCAGCGTCCGACGCGACGCGGTGCGGTGGCCAGGTAGTCGGTGGCCATGGCGGGAGTGAGCAGCTCGATCATCACCGTGTTGTCGATCCAGAACTCGATCACGTCGAAGCCA
>JANLWJ010000074.1:0-11507 GCA_031364455.1 Actinomycetes bacterium
TCCTTGCAACACAAGGAGTTTTCCGGCGTGTATGCATTGTGTCCTGGCCCTGGATTGCCTAACGTTCCCATCGGTCGGGAAAACGCCCGATCACACAGTCTTTCGAAGGGGAAGTAGTGAACAAGGCTCAGTTGATTGATGAACTCGCCGGCCAGTTCGACGGTAACCGCCGCGCCGCCCACAACGCGCTCGAGGCGGTGATCGGCACAATCACCCGCCAGGTGGCCAAGGGTGAGCCCGTCGCCATCACCGGTTTTGGCAAGTTCGAGCGTCGCATCCGTCCCGCGGGTACTGCTCGTAACCCGCAGACCGGCGCTACCGTCAAGACCAAGAGGAAGTCCGTCCCCAAGTTCACCGCGGGTGCGGAGTTCAAGGCTGTCGTGAACGGCGAGAAGAAGCTCGCTGCTCCGGCCAAGAAGGCCGCAGCCAAGAAGACGACCAAGAAGACTGCCAAGAAGGCTCCGGCTCGTAAGGCCGCAGCTAAGAAGGCTCCGGTCCGCAAGGCCGCAGCCAAGAAGACGACCAAGAAGGCAACGAAGAAGGCTCCGGCTCGTAAGGCCCCGGCTCGTAAGGCCGCAGCCAAGAAGACCGCGCGTAAGCGCTAGCTAGTTCGACGTACGAAGGCCCGGACCGAAGGCGGTCCGGGCCTTCGTACGTACTCCTACCCGGCAGGCGGGAATGTCACCAGGGTCAGTGAGGTGACGGCGACGTCCGGGCCAGATCCAGCGACGGTCATGCGCACCCGCTGCCCTTGGCGCATCGTCCGCAGCGCACCTGACTCCCAGGCATCGGCAGCAAACGGGATCACCAGGCCCTGGTCGGTGATCACTGATCCGGACCCGGTCCCGGCGTCAAGCTCGTGCACGGTTGCTTGCGTGGGTTGGGCGCTCATGCAGGTCAGCCTAGCCAAGCGCCTGCTGCGGGGTCGGCGAGGATCGCTGCGGTGAGCGGGCCTAGACCGAGCGTTCGAGCGTGTTCCAGATCGGCCAGGGTGTCGACGTCGCAGGCCAGGTCGGGAGGGCTGGTGACCAGGGTCGCCCCAGCAGTTTGATGCGCCGCGGCAGACTTGGCGCCGAAGTGTGGGGCCAGGTCGGCGGCAAGGAGCGCGGTAAGAACCGTTGTGCCAGAGCCCTCGCGATCAGCGACCATGGCAAAGGGATGCTCCGCTGCATGCACAAGGACCTCCGACAGTGACTGAGCCCTCAGGGCGGGCAGGTCGGCAACGACGACTGCCAGCGGCACCTGCTCGGGTGCGTGCGTTGTCGCGAACCAGCCGAGGGCTGCGTCCAGCGAGGCGGTTGCGTCGGGTTGGACGACAACGTCGTCGATATCTCGCAGTACCGGCGAACCGATCAGGTCGCGATCGCGCACGAGTACCGAGACGGCTTGAATGTCAGGGCAGGCTTTGAGGGTTGCGAGAGTGTCTGCTGCCATCGCCTGCACGATCTGGCGCCTGACCCCTTCCGGCAGCGCGAGACGCGACTTGGACGTACCCCAGCCTTTGAGAGGGACGACGGCGTGCCACATCCGGCGCAGCGTACGTGGATCGCTACCCCGTGCCACCAGCAGGCGGCCGTCCTCGACACTACCGGGCGGTAGGACGAGACTTGCGGAAATCTGCGGGGGGTCGTCTTGGGAGGGGTGCTTCTGATCGCCGACGACGGCCCCGGTGCGACCTACGCCGTGGCCAGGGCTGTCCTGCGGCCGGCGCTACGCATCGTGAGCCGGCGCGAGTGGAGCGGCCAGGAGCACATCCCTTCGAGCGGTGGCTGCGTTGTCGTGTCCAACCACGTCTCGCACTCGGACCCGCTGACGATTGCCGACTTCGTCGACGGCGCTGGCCGCCGCCCGCGCTTTCTGGGGAAGGCCGAGCTCTTTGACGTTCCGGTGCTGGGCCACCTGTTGCACGCAGCAGGTCAGATCCCCGTCCAGCGCGAGAGCGAACACGCCGGCTCAGCCCTTGCGGCCGCCGTGGACGCGGTGCGCCGAGGAGAGTGCGTGGTGATCTACCCCGAGGGGACGCTGACCCGTGACCCCGGGCTCTGGCCGATGCTGGGCAAGACTGGGGCTGCCCGCGTGTGGTGGCAGACCAGGTGCCCGGTCGTACCAGTCGCTCAGTGGGGACCAGAAGAGCTGCTCGCGCCCTACGGTCGGGTGCCACGGGTGTGGCGCCGGCCGCTGATTCAGGTGTTGGCAGGGCCACCTCTTCGGCTTTCACGTGCCGACCCGCCCGACTATCGCGCACTGACGGCTTCGATCATGACCTCGGTCAGCGACCTGCTGACCGACCTCCGACACCAGGACGGGCCAACTTCACTGTTCGACCCGCGCGCGTCCGAACTGCCACGAACCGGCAACCCGCGCAAGAATCAGCAGCGCACCGGTCGTGACCACACGGGTCGTGAACACACCGGCCGTGACCACACCGGTATGCCCGACGATAGGAGGCCGTGATGCAAGTTGCCGTCATGGGGCTGGGCTCATGGGGAACGGCCTTCGGCCTGGTCCTGGCAGATGCGGGCCACCAGGTCAGCCTCTGGGGGCGCAGCTCGACGACGGTGGATGCCGTGAACGCCTCGCGTCGCAATGCAGGCTTTCACCCAGACCTCGAGCTACCGGCAACTGTCACCGCGTTCGCTGATACCCGTGCGGCTCTGGACGGAGCCGAGCTCGTGGTGCTGGCGGTGCCGGCTCAGTCCCTGCGGGCCAACCTTCGTGCCTGGGGCGACCAGATACCGCCAGCTGCGGTGGTGCTCAGCCTCTTGAAGGGTCTCGAGCAGGGCTCGCATGCTCGAATGAGCGAGGTCGTAGCGGCCGAGACGCACTGCCCGGCGGAGCGCATCGCGGTGCTCTCCGGCCCCAACCTCGCCCGCGAGGTTGTCCAGCGGCAACCCACCGCCAGTGTCATCGCCTGCGTCGACGGCGACGTAGCGAACCACGTCCAGGAGTGGACCCGTACGCCGTACTTCCGCCCCTACACCAATGGCGATGTGGTTGGCGTTGAGCTCGGCGGTGTCGTGAAGAACATCATTGCGCTGGCCACCGGCATGGCAGAGGGGATGGGTTTTGGCGACAACAGCAAGGCGGCGATCATGACGCGTGGTTTGGCCGAGATGACCCGGCTCGGCGTTGCCATGGAGGCAGACCCGTTGACTTTCATGGGTCTGGCCGGAGTCGGAGACTTGATCGCAACGTGCTCATCACCGCTCTCCCGGAACAGGACCTTTGGCGAAAACCTCGGCCGTGGGATGACCATGGATGAGGTGGCAGCCATCACCGCCCAGACCGCGGAGGGCGTCACGTCCTGCGCCGCTGTTCTGGAGCTGGCTCAGGAGCACCACGTTGACATGCCGATCACCGAGCACGTCTCTGGTGTCATTGAGCAGGGTTGGTCGCCGCGCGACATGGTCGTGTCGTTGATGAGCCGGGTCGCCAAGCCGGAGTGGCACCGAGCAGTGGCGCCAGACGCCGTCGCCCCAGACGCCGTCGCCCCAGACATAGGCTGAGACCGTGAACTCCACGCGCCGCATTCGTGTCGCCGTTGTCTTCGGGGGGCGGAGCACCGAGCACCAGATCTCCTGCATATCTGCCGGTGGGGTGCTGAGGGCCCTCGATCCTGAGCAGTTCGAGGTCGTGCCGGTGGGGATCACCCCTGAGGGTCGCTGGGTGCTGGTCGACCCCGACCCGGACCGGCTCGCCATCACCGACGGCCGGCTTCCGTCCATCGATGAGGGCGCCGGTGCCACCGTGGTCTGGACCGCTGACCCGTCCAGGTCGCTGAGCGTTCACGAGCCAGGTCAGGTGCCTGAGGCGCTGGCAGACGTCGATGTCGTCTTCCCGCTGCTGCACGGTCCTTACGGAGAGGACGGGACGATCCAGGGGCTGCTCGAGCTTGCCGGCGTGCCCTACGTCGGATCTGGGGTGCTGGCGAGCGCAGCGGCCATGGACAAGGCGGTCACCAAGGTCTTGGTCGCCGCTGCTGGGATCGCCCAGGCGCCATTCGTCGTGATCAGCGACCGCGACTGGACCTTCAACCCTGCGAAGGCGTTGGCGGCGGCCCGCGCCCTGGCACTGCCGGTCTTCGTCAAGCCTGCGAGGGCCGGATCGAGTGTCGGGATCACTCGGGTCACCGACTGGGCAGATCTGGAGTCGGCAGTGCTCATCGCACGCGAGCACGACCCCAAGGTCGTCGTCGAGCAGGGCATCCTTGGCGCTGAGATCGAGTGCGGGGTCTTGGCCCGCGAGGACGGGCGCGGGCCAGAGGCGAGCGTGTGCGCCGAGATTCGAGTCTTGGGCGACCACGCCTTCTACGACTTCGAGGCCAAGTACCTCGACAATGTCACCGAGCTAGCCGTGCCGGCTGACCTCCCTCAGGAGGTCTCCGAGCGCGTCCGTCACGCCGCATGCGCCGTGTTCGACGCCGTGGGCTGCGAGGACTACGCGCGGGTCGACTTCTTCGTCACCGACTCAGGTGAGGTGGTGCTGAACGAAATCAACACGATTCCCGGCTTCACCCACATCTCGCTCTTTCCGCGGATGTGGCAGGAGTCCGGCATCGAGTACCCCGAACTTGTGGCTCGACTGGTACGCACGGCGTTACGCAAGCGCCGCGGCCTACGGTGACGTTGCTGGCGTGTTGGAGCGCTCCGGGACAGCCTCGGCCACGGCCGCAGACAACTCGGTGACCGCTCCGATCTCTGGTGCGTAGTCGTTCGGCACGCTCACCTCGACGTAGGCCTGTCGTCCGTACGTGGTGAAGAGGTAACCGCCGGTCAGTTCCTCGACGAACCAGTCGACCCCGTTGACCGTCGTCAGCTGTGACGATGGCTCCAGGGCCGCAGGTCGTGGGACGCCACATCGCAACACGATCGCCGGCTTACCCCAGGCGGCGGTCAGCGAAGACTCAGGGTCGGTGTCTTGGCTGTCTTGGCCGGAGACCATCGCTGGCAGTGCGCCGACGAGGCCGGCGCAGGTCTGCACCGTGGCGGCGTCGACGTCAGCCGGAGGGGTCACTTCGATAGCGGTGGAGCAGCCGGATGTGACCAGCGTCAGAAGGGCCAGAACGAGCAGCGAAACGACTCGCACGCCTCAGAGGTTGATGACCGGGCAGGTCAGCGTTCGGGTGATTCCGGGGACCGCTTGGACCTGGGCCACGACGAAGCGACCGAGCTCGTCGTCGCTGTTGGCCTCGGCGCGCACGATGACGTCGTAGGCCCCGATGAGGTTCTCAGACAGCGTGACGCCGGCGATCTTTGCGATCTGGTCGGCCACCTCGGCTGCGCGCCCCACCTCGGTTTGGATCAATATGTATGCCGTGACCATCAAAAGCCTCCCGTCTGCAGGCCATGACCGTACCGGGTCAGGTGCGCGATGAGCGACCCCTCGACCGCCCAGAACCCGGCCGACTCGGTCGGGGGCCGTGGCGAGTTCGCCCTCATCGATGCCATCACCCGCCGGCTGCCGCAGGCTGCCGATGTCTCAGTACCGCCTGGTGACGACGCCGCCGTGGTAAGCGTCGATGGGACGCCCATCGTCGTGACGACCGACGTCCTGGTTGCCGGCGTGCACTTTCGTACCGATTGGTCGGGGGCTGAAGACATCGGCCGCAGGGCAGCAGCAGCCACCCTGGCCGACGTCGTGGCCATGGGGGCCGATCCGGTGGCACTGGTGGTGGCCTTGGTCGCCCCGCGCTCCACTGCCACCGCTTGGGTGCTTCGGATCGCTGACGGCCTACGGGATGAGGCTGCTATCACCGGCGCATCGGTGGTCGGTGGCGACCTCTCCTCGGGGGACCTCATCTCGGTGACGGTGACCGGCATCGGGGCGCTCGGCGGGCGTGCTCCTGTTCTGCGCAGCGGAGCGTTGGTCGGCGACCAGGTGGCAGTGGCAGGTCGCCTGGGGTGGGCGGAGGCCGGCCTTGCCGTGCTCACCAGGGGCTTCCGATCCCCTCGAGTGCTGGTCGATGCCTACCGGCGTCCGGAGATCCCATACGACGCGGCTCTGGCGGCTGCTCGATCAGGTGTGCACGCGCTGTGTGACGTCAGCGATGGCCTGTTGGCCGACTTGGGGCACGTTGCGACCAGCAGCGGCGTATGGATCGACCTCGAAAGCGCCTTGGTCGAGGTCGGCGAACCGGTCGCGTCCGTGGCGGCGGCCTATGGAAGTGACCCGATGCAGTGGGTGCTGGCCGGGGGACACGACCATGCGTTGGTCGGCGCCTTTGCAGCCGATGCTGTGCTGCCCGATGGGTTCACCCGGATCGGGACCGTGAGCGAGCGCAGGGGACGAGAGGGCGATGACCTCACCGGGTCAGTGGTGACCGTCGATGGGGAGCCGTGGACAGGACCGCCGGGCCACCGGCACTTCGACAGGTGAAGCCGCGGGGCTAGCGGGTGACCTTGCCTGCCTTGATGCACGAGGTGCAGACGGTCAACTTGGTGGGCGTACCACCGATGGTCGTACGCACGGTCTGGACGTTCGGGTTCCAGCGGCGGGGCGTGCGACGGTGCGAGTGGGAGATGGTGTTGCCGAAGCCCGGGCCCTTGCCGCAGACGTCACACTTGGCAGCCACGGTGGCTCCTCCAGGACTTAAGGCAGCGTTGTGCGCCGCGGGCGCGCATCGCCAGGGCACATGCGCAGGAAAGTTCAGCCCACCGAGACTACCCGATCGGCGCGGACGGACCCAAACCGGACGTCGGTCGACCCGGTTAGGCTCACCCGATCGGACACGGGCGGCACGACCCGCAGGGCAATGGCGCGTAGGGAGGTGGAGCGTGACAGCAGAGTTCGGGGCCGGGCATCTCACTGACTGGGCCAGCCGCGGCGAAGTGCTGCTGCGGGCGGCTCGCCACGATATTGACGCGCTCAATGTCTTTCCGGTCCCCGACGGCGACACCGGAACCAATCTCCTCTTGACCTGGCAGGCAGCGTCGCAGGCGCTGGCAGAGGTTGTCGCCCGGCCAGTCGATGGCGGTTCCGGCCTGGCCGCCGCGTCGGCGGCCTGGTCACGGGGTGCGCTGCTCGGCGCACGAGGTAACTCCGGGGTGATCGTTGCTCAGCTGCTCCGAGGGATCGCGCAGACCTTCGCCGAATCCGGCAACGACAACGACGGTCCACTGTCGGCAGCCGAAGCAGGGCCGGTGCTGGCCACCGCCTTGGGTCGGGCAGCCGAGCTCGGCTACGCAGGGGTGGCGCGACCGGTCGAGGGGACGATCCTCACCGTTGCTGCCGCCGCAGCTCGAGGCGCTGCTGATCACCGCACGGGCGGGCTCGCCGCTGTGGCTGCTGCCGCTGCCGAAGGCGCTGCCGATGCCTTGGCGCTCACTCCTGGGCAGCTGCCGGTGCTCGCGGCAGCAGGGGTGGTCGACGCAGGTGGGCAGGGCCTGGTGCTGATCCTGGAAGCCCTCCGTGCCGTCGTCGACCCGGACGCGCCATCGCCCGCTGAGGTGCTCACCACCTTCGGACTCGGAAAGGCGGCTCCTGTCCAACCAGGGCACGAGTCTGCTGCCGTTCACGCTGCTCAGCTGCGCGGTGGAAGCGACGGCGCCTTCGAGGTGATGTATCTGCTCGACGCCGACGACGATTCGGCGTCGCGGGTCCGTGAGCAGCTCGACGAGCTCGGGGCTTCTGTTGTTGTGGTGGGCGGCGATGGGTTGTGGAACGTTCACGTTCACACCGATGACGCCGGCCCAGCCGTTGAGGTCGGCGTCGCGCTAGGTCGGGTCTACCGGATTCACATCACTCCGTTGCCGCAGGCCATCGTGTCAACCGGTCCCGATGAAGTACCTGAGCTGGGTGCTGACGGCCGGCGGGTGGTCGTCGCCGTGGCATCTGGGCCAGCTCTTGGGGCGCTCTTCGAAGCCGTTGGCGCTCAGGTAGTGGTTGGGGGCGCGCACCAGCGCCCCACCCCAGGTGCCTTGGTGGCGGCCGCTGGGCAGGCAGCCGAAGTCCTGCTCCTTCCCAACGATGACGACCACCGCGCTGCGGCCGAGTCGGCAGCAGTTGAGCTACGTGAGCGGGGAGCGCTGGTCGCTGTGCTCCCGACCCATGCCGACGTCCAGGGACTGGCAGCGATGGCCGTCCGGGACGTTGGCAGATCATTTACCGACGACGTCGTCACGATGTCTGCCGCTGCTGCTGCGACCCGGTTCGGGGGTCTGGCTCGCGCCGAACGCGAGGCGATGACGTCGGCGGGGATATGCCACCCAGGCGAGATTCTCGGGGTCGTGGAAGGAGACATCGTTGTGCTCGGTGACTCCGAAGAGGTTGTCGCGTGCGCGGTCGCCGACCGCATGCTGGCTGCAGGTGGTGAGCTCGTCACGCTCGTCTGCAGTGATGACCCGTTCTCGGGACGGCCGCTTGCCGACGTCGTTCGCCGCCACCTTCACCAGACTCGCCTCGATGTCGAGGTGGTCGTCTACGACGGAGGACAGGCGCACTACCCGTTACTGATCGGTGTCGAGTGACGTGGGGGTCCGGTGACACGATCATGACCGACTCCGTCGAGTGGCTGCGCCAGCCTTTGCGTGGCGTCGTTGGCGGTGCCACAGCGAAGGCGTTCGGCGCCATGGGACTGCAGACGGTGGAGGACCTTCTTGACCATCTGCCGCGTCGTTATGGCGAGCACGGTGAGCTCTCCGACATCGGGCGCCTCCAGGTGGGAGAGCAGGCGACGGTACTGGCTGAGGTGGCCTCCGTGACGTCGCGACGTATGCGACAGCGCAAGGGAACCATTTGCGAGGTCGTCGTCACCGATGGGAAGCACCAGTTGTCACTGACCTTCTTCAACCAGCCATGGCGTGAGCGGCAGCTCCAGGTCGGGATGCGCGGACTCTTCGCCGGAACCGTTGACTCCCGGGCAGGTCGCCGCCAGTTGACCCACCCCGACTACGTCATCTTCAGCGCCGCCGAGAGCCGCCCAGACCGCCACCCGGCGGCCGACGCCGACGATGGCCCTGGTGATGAGGCTGACATCGAGCGGGACCTGCTGACGCTTCAGGAGTTCACCGGCTTCCTCATCCCGATCTACCGCGCAACCGCAGCGCTGCCCACCTGGCGCATCCAGAAGGCAGTCACCGTCCTGCTCGACACCATGCCCGAGCTGCCCGAGGTCACGCCGCCGGCGATTGTCGCTCGCGAAGGGCTGATGTCACGCACCGAGGCCTACCGGACCCTGCACCGGCCGCGCACGATGGAGGAGGTGCGCACTGCGCGCCGCCGGCTGGCGTACGACGAGGCCCTGGTGCTCCAAACTGTGCTGGCCAGAAGGCGGGCAGCCCTTGCTGCCACCGCGGCAACACCTCGGGTACCGGCTGGCGACGGCCTGCTCGCTTCGTTCGATGGGCGACTGCCGTTCGTCCTCACCACGGGCCAACAGGAGGTCATCGACCAGATCAACTCCGAACTTGCGATGAGCCACCCCATGCACCGACTGCTGCAAGGTGAGGTCGGCTCCGGAAAGACGGTCGTCGCGCTGCGGGCGATGGTGACGGTGGTCGACGCCGGCGGTCAGGCGGCGCTGCTTGCCCCCACCGAGGTCTTGGCGCAGCAGCACTTCCGGACGATGACGTCGATGCTCGGGCCGCTGGCCGACGGGGGCCTGCTCGGCTCCCCGCCCGAGGCCACCCGCGTCCGGCTGCTGACCGGCAGCCAACCGGCCACCGTTCGCCGCGCCACCTTGCTTGACATCGCATCCGGTGACGCCGGCATCGTCGTCGGCACCCATGCACTGTTGCAGGAGCATGTTGACTTCTTCGACCTTGGACTGGTCGTCATCGATGAACAGCACCGTTTCGGCGTCGAGCAGCGCGAGGCCTTGCGTGCCAAGGCGGAGACTCCGCCGCACGTACTGGTAATGACGGCAACACCGATACCACGCACAGTTGCGATGACGATCTTCGGCGACCTCGACGTCTCGACCTTGACCGAACTACCCCAAGGCCGCCAGAAGATCAGTACTCACGTTGTTCCGGAAGCCGACCGCCCGCGGTACCTCGAACGGGCCTGGGAGCGAATCACCGAGGAGGTTGGTAAGGGGCGGCAGGCCTACGTGGTCTGCCCGCGGATCGGCGACGACCTCGATGTGGCCGCCGGCAGCTCGATCGCCGCTGCCGACGGGGCCGGCCCGGCTGCCCCTGAGCAGCACTCGGTGCTCGCCCTTGCCAGGCAACTGGCCGACGGCCCCTTGGCGGACTGCCGGGTAGGCGTGCTGCATGGGCAACTGCCGTCGGAGGTCAAGGAGGCGGTGATGTCGAGCTTTGCCGCTGGTGAGATAGACGTTCTGGTGGCGACAACGGTCATCGAGGTCGGCGTCGACGTGCCCAACGCCAGCGTCATGGTGGTGATGGACGCCGACCGGTTCGGCGTCTCGCAGCTGCACCAGATCCGCGGTCGAGTGGGGCGTGGAGATGTCGCGGGCCTCTGCCTTCTGGTCACTGAGCTACCCGATGAGAGCCCAGCCCGCGAACGACTCGACGCGGTCGCTAACACCACCGACGGATTCGTCTTGGCCCGGATCGACCTCGAGCAACGCCGAGAAGGCGACGTGCTCGGGGCAGCGCAGTCGGGAGTGCGTTCGAGCCTGAAGGTGCTGCGTGCGGTTTTGGACGAGGAAATCATTCTCGCCGCTCGAGGCGATGCCGTTGCTCTGGTCGATGCCGAACCCGACTTGATGTCACACCCGGACCTGGAGGCCGCCGTCACGCTGCTGGAGTCCGATGAGCAGTCCGAGTACCTGGAGAAGTCATGACGTACCTGGAGAAGTCATGATGCACCTGGTCAAGTCGTGACGAGGATCGTCGGTGGGCGTGCCAGGGGTCGCCGCCTCGCGGTCCCGGACACCGGAACCCGTCCGACCTCCGACCGCGCGCGGGAGGCGATCTTCTCCAGCCTGGAGTCGCTTCGGGGCACCTTCGATGGGGCTGCCGTCCTTGACCTGTACGCGGGGTCGGGGGCACTGGGGCTCGAGGCGCTCTCCCGGGGTGCGGCCCGTGTCGACCTGGTCGAGTCCGAGCGCAACGCGGCCGGCGTCATCGAGGCCAACCGAAAGGTGGTCGAAGGCGGCCATGAGGAAGGCTCGCTGGCGGGCGGCGGTGCGCGCGTGCACGCAGTGACCGTCGAACGGTGGCTCGCCAGGAGCCAGGCGGCTCCTCGCTCGGGCTCTGGGCCTGGCTCGGGCTCTGGCTTTGGCTCTGGATACGACGTCGTCTTCTGCGACCCGCCGTATGCGGTTGGGTCCGACGAGGTGAGCCCGGTGCTCGAGGCGCTCCGAGCGCGCCACCTGCTGGCGGCTGGGGCGGTGCTGGTCATCGAGCGAGCTCGCCGAGACCCCGACTGGAGGTGGCCAGAGGGGTTCGTTGCCATCCGCGACCGGGTCTACGGCGAAGCGCACCTGTGGATCGGCGGTCTCGTTGGCGACTGTGCGTCCAGTGAAGACTGTGCGTCCAGTGATAGCGTCGCGCCGTGCTGAGCGTCGTATGCCCTGGGTCCTTCGACCCGGTCACGAACGG
>JANLWJ010000121.1:0-5438 GCA_031364455.1 Actinomycetes bacterium
GCTGGGAGAACTACATGCCGTTGGCTAGGTATGCGTTGTACGCAGAAGGCGTCCAGATCTACGTTGCCTCCACCTGGGATAACGGCGACACCTGGGTGTCATCGATGCGGCACATCGCCGCTGAAGGTCGCTGCTGGGTGATCGGATCAGGCTGCGCCCTCAACTCACGCGACATCCCCGAAACTTTCCCATCCAGAAACACCGTGTTCTCCGACTCAGACACCTGGATCAACTCTGGGGACTCGGTCGTTGTCGCGCCGGACGGGCAGATCGTCGCCGGCCCGATGCGAGACGAATACGGGATCCTCTACTGTGACCTCAATCCAGACGCCTCGAGTGCTCTGCACCGCACGCTCGACGTGGCCGGGCACTACGGTCGCCCCGACGTGTTCTCTCTGACCGTTGACCGATCGCCGCAATACCCCATCGCGTTCACCTGAACTACTTCACGCTGCCCTAATCGGGTCAGCGGGTCTACAACGGATGGGTAGCGGCTAGCGGAGGAAGAGCTCGGGATCGACGGGACGTCCAGCGAGGCGGACCTCGAAGTGAAGGTGCGGTCCCGTGGCATAGCCGGTGGCGCCGATCTGGCCGATCGGGTCGCCAACGTCGACGCGGTCCCCCGCTTTGACTGCCAGCGTGGCGCAGTGTGCATACAGGGTCGCGACCGGCTCACCTTGATAGCTGCCATGCCAAATGACGACGTAGTTGCCGTAGGCAACGTCGAATCCGGCCCTTACCACCTCGCCACTTGCTGCGGCCCCTATGCCGAGATCGCCCCCGCTGAAGTCAGTCCCGCTGTGCAGCTTGTACTCCTGCAGCACGGGGTGCATCCGCATTCCGAACGGGCTGGTGATGTACCCGTCGTTCGGCATTGCGAGGTGCATGTCGACCGTCGGACCCCCGCTCAGGGAGGCGAGATACCGCCCGAGGTCTCCGGATGCAAACTGGTTGATCCACCAGGCCTCTTCCGCATTGAACCTTGACCCAGCGGCGAGGCGCAGGAAGACCTTCTTGGCCTGCTTCTGTGCACGGAGCGCGGAGGCTTCGATGATCTTCGCGCGTGCCACTGCACGATTGGCCTCAGCGCCTCGCTGCAGAGCGGCTAGTTGAGCCGCCTCGAGCCGCGCAACACTGCTCCCGGCCGAGATGAGGTCACCGGAGACTGTCTCAACAAGATTCGTCAGGGTCTGGCTCTGCTGTTGGTACGTGTTCGGATCCGGTGACAAGTCGGCGGTCACGAAGCCCGCAATTGTCGGATCAACCAGGAGTGCGCCGCCGGTGGGGTCGGCGTTCATGAGGCGAACAAGGCGTCCTGCCGCCTGGTCGGCACGTGACTGTGTCTTGAAGGCCGAAGCTAGCTCTGCCTCGGTCCGACGCTCCAAGGCGGCCGCTCGATCAGCACGACGATGGGCGCGAGCTGCTGCCTCGGCTGCGGCCCGCGCCTTGTCAGTAGCTTCTCGGAGCGAGTCATGTGCGATGTCAATGAGGAACGGATCAATAGCCTTGCCCGCATGTCTTTCCGAATCCTTGGTTCCCTTGCCCCGGCCGTCCTGTTTGGGTTTCGGAGCACCGGTGTGCGAGTCCCCCGAGGGAGCGTCCCAATCGGACGTTGCCGGCTCGGGAGCTGGGCGAGGGACGCCCCCCGTTCCGTCGCCGTGCCCGACAGAATCTCTCGGAGACGGCACCGGTGCAGGCGATGAGGATGTCGGTGAAGGGACTGGCGAAGGGCTGGGGCTGCTGCTCGGAGTCGGGTCGGTGGGCTCAGACGCGCTGCCCGACGGAGCAGGACCGGGTTCCCCTGCGGCATTGGCAACTACTGGGTCCAGCAACGCTGAATGCGCTAGCGCAAGAAGCCCAATGAGCATCACCGTCACGGCGGCTGGTCTCCGCCACCTGGATGCGTTCAGTCTGGGCTCACCCCGTCCGCCCCGCGTGTCACGCGGAGGGTTCGAACCTTCCATCGCCGCCTCGTTCGTTGTGCCCGACCGTGACTACGAGCCTCTCGAATCAAAGGAACGCAGAGCCAACGCTCACCTGAACGGACGGTGCACAGCGGGCCTCTAGTTCGGGCCACTGGCGCCAGGCTCACACATGCTGGCGCCCAATAGGCAGGAAGCCACTCCTAACTTGCTCGGTGCAGTCCAAGGCCCCACAACTCCTGCTCAACCTGTCGACGCACCAGCACGGGCACGAAGTCAGTGATGCGAGCATCGCCGAACGAGTCCGCGGCCGAGGTCACCAAGGCGGCCACATGCTGCCGGTCTGCCGCGGGTGGCGCTGCTGAGTTCCAGCAATCTGCAGGGCGCACCCTTGCGCATCGGACGAAGGTCCCTCCGTGTCGTCGCGGCAATAGTGTTCATCGCTCGTTCACCTCCGGACCTGCGCCCAGTAGGCGACACCGCTAGAGCCCGCGCCGTCACATCTGCGAGAGAAGGGCGTGCAGCTGGTCGGGCCGGTCAATCCGGTAGGCAGACTCGTCATCATCGGCCATGTCAACCAGCGGACACTCAGTCCACGCCAGGAAGGCCATCATGTGCGGGTCACTTGGGATCACAGAGTGAGTGACACGCAGAAGGTCCTGCTCGTCACCTGTGAGGCTTTGCCACCAGATCAGCAAGTCCGCACCGGACGTGGATCGCGTCGCGTGTCGAAGGTCATTGCTCATACCCACACAGTGCCCGCCAGAGGTTGCCATCCGGGAGCCGGCACGTGTACTTGAGGTGAGCATTTCCGCACCGGCTAGTGCGAATGCCGCTTGCGGGACTGGAGTTCGGCATGGTCTGTTGCACGACAGACGTGACCATGCGGTGAACGATGACCGGCAATCTGGCCAACTTGACCTCGGCGGGGACTTTGACCTCATCACCATGTGCCAGCCTGCAGTCACCACCACTGCTAGGAGGAGCGATGAGCGCATCAGCATTCGAGGCGCAGGATGGAGAGCCGACGTTGGACGGAACGGAGTGGTCAGGTTTCCTCGGGTACTCCGACGTATCTCCAGGGATGGCCGCAGCGATGATGCGTGACCAAGGCCGCGCGATCATCGAGTACGACGACTTATTCGAGGACGACGATGACTAACGTGGAAGCGGCCGGCGTGTGGCCGTCGAAGAGTCGGGCTGTCGCCGTTGTGTTGGCGGTCTTCCTTGGTCCCTTCGGCCTGCTCTACTGGAGCCCGAAGCTGGCCGGCCTCCTCCTGATCGGAACGATCGCGACGTTGGGCTTGGGGCTGCTGATTACCTGGCCCTGGGCCATCATCGCGGCGGGCTTCGGTCCACCTAATGCGTGGTCAACGGTGCAGCAGGGTCACCGACTTCATTAGCCGAGCGCAAGGGCACCTCGATCGGGAACTCTGCTGGTGAGCGGTCTTGGCCCCGAGGGGACGCTCAGCCACTACCGTGGACCGACGGGCGGGAGGGGTTCCCCATGCGAGCCCAATCACGACAAAGGCATAGTGCTGTGCTGGTCGTAGCGGTGGTGATGGCGCTTCCGGCGGCAGCGTCGGCGACGACGTGTGCGAGACAGTCTTCGTTACCCGTGGCGTCACGGTCGCCATGAAGGGCGGCTTCGGGGACGACCGGTTCTACGGCGGCCCCGGGATTGAGCTGGTCAACGCCGGGCGGCACCGAGCCGGCGACGTGTGCTTCAGCAAGCTCACCGAGTCGGTGGGGTGTGAGTTCCTGCGCCGCTGGTCCTGACCAGGGACTTCGACTTAGGAAGCTCCCGCGACTGGACTCGAACCAGTAACCTGCCGGTTAACAGCCGGCTGCTCTGCCAATTGAGCTACGCGGGATTGGCGCCATCACGGCTCGCCGAGAATACCAGTCACCCCGACACCTCCCTGCAGGGTACTCAGCCGTCGCCCACTTCGACTCGCACCTCTGCGAGCGCCTCCTGGGAGGCCGCCACCGCTGCAGCGTCGGTCGCCAGTCCTGGGTCAAGATCGAGCCTCCAGGTGGTTCCCCCGTCGACTCCTCGGCGTCCAACTATTCGGACTCCGGCGTCCCCGGACAGAGCGACGAACCGATCGACCACGACACTGGCCGTGATCCTGTCGCGCACCACGACGGGCAGCTGCCGCTCACTTCCCACCGGAACCCGCAGGGTTGCTCCCCCAGCGGTCTCCCCGAGCACAACCGTCAACGTCCCCGCCTCGTAGGAAGCCCGCTCGATCTGCTCCCACCCAAACCGGGTGTACGCCGGTGGGACGCGTTGCACGTGCAGTGCCGTGTCGGTCGCGACCACCGGACGTCCGGCGCCGTCGTCGGCCCAAGCCAGGACTCGTTCTTTGTGGTGAAGGTCGAGACGCGCCTGTACGTCGGCGTCCAACTCTTCCCGCTTCCACTTCATCACGACACCGATGGCCGACTACTCGCCACCGAAAGACTCCTCACGAATCTGGCGACGCTGCGCCTCGAGGCTGACCAACTCGGCGAAGACCGCGGCGTGTGCTGCGGGATCCTCGGACTCCAGACGCTGCATCTTCGATCGCAGCTCGTCGATCTGGAGCGTGAGCACCCGCTCGCGTGCGCGTCCGAGCTGCTCACGGGCGTAGCGATCGAGGGTCTGCTCCTGCACCTGGATCGGTTCGACGGCAAGCTCGTTGATGATCGAGCGCACGGAGTCGTCGGGGGCGGCGTCCCGCAGGCGGTTCATCCACACGGTGTCGGCGCTGGATACTCCCCCCACGGTGGAGATGATTGTGCGCACCTGCACATAGGCGGGGTGGCTGAATAGGTCAGCGGGAAGTTCGTCGAACGACGCGTCGAGCTTTCCCGGGTGCTGCACTGCCAGTTTGAGCAGCTCGCGGGGGCCGACCAGGCGGCGGTCCTTCGGGGCGGGGCGCGGCACGGCCTGTGGGGCTGGCGCAGCAGTCTCGCCGGAGGCTGGCTGGGGTACCGGCTGCCGCGCCTGTTGCTTCAGCGACCGGTTCGCTTGGCTCACCGCTTCCTGCACCGGCTTGATCTCCATCCCGAGCCATCCCGCGAGCGAACGCGCGTACTCGGGGCGCAGCGACTGGTCGCGAATCTGTGCGACGACCGGAGCCGCCGCGCGCAGCGCTGCGACGCGTCCCGCAGGCTGTTCGAGATCGTGCCCGGCGAGCACACTGCGGATGGCGAACTCGAACAGGGGAACGGCCTTGTCGACGAGCGCAACGACCGCGGCGTCTCCGTGCTTCTGTCGCAGTTCGCACGGGTCGAGGCCATTCTGCTCAACGGCGACGAAGGTCTGCGCCACGAAGCGCTGGTCGTCCTCGAACGCGCGCATGGCGGCCTTCTGGCCAGCGGCGTCACCGTCGAAGGTGAAGATCACCTGACCTCCGAAGGTGTCGTTATCCATCAGGAGCCTGCGCAGGATCTTGATGTGGTCGCCGCCGAACGCGGTGCCGCAGGTAGCGATCGCGGTCTCGATCCCGGCGAGGTGACAGGCCATCA
>JANLWJ010000159.1:0-3185 GCA_031364455.1 Actinomycetes bacterium
CGCCGAGAAGAATCACCCGACCGAGCGGGTGCACGAGGCGCGTAGTCGGGGCAAGAACGTCAGGACGTCCAGTGATGTCAAAGGCGACGTCGGTCATCGCACCGCCGGTGATCTGGCGAACTGAATCTAGCGCGGTGCCAACGTCCGCATTGATCACATCGGTTGCACCGCCCTTTCGAGCCAAGGAGGCGCGTGACTGGCCAGGTTCGATGGCGATGATGTGACGCGCCCCGCTGAGCCTCAGATACTGAACGACGAGCTGACCGAGAGCACCCAGCCCGACAACGGCAGCACTCTCGCCGAGTTTGAGTTCGGCGCGGCGGACACCAAGTTGGGTGGTGCAAGCCAGTGACGCCCAGCAGGCCTGCTCGTTGGTTACCGACTCCGGAACAATGATGCAGTCGTCAGCTGGCACGACGAAGGCAGAGCAGTGTGGTGTGCTTGTCGCCACCCGGTCGCCAATCGCGATACCCATAGCGTCGGAACCGACATCAACCACCTCCGAGGTCATGCTGTAACCGGGGAAGAATGGGTATTGAACCCACTCTTCCCAGAACGTCCCGGGGTCGAAATTGCCATCCAGACAGAAGCTCTCAGTGCCCGTGCTGACCAAGGATGACAGTGCCCTGCAACGAACCTCGCCTCTTCCCGGCTCTGGCACTTGGCTCTCCAGCACCTCGACCTGCCGGGGACGAGGGAAGGTGACCTGAAGGGATCTCATGCTCCGGCCTTCGTGTCGAGCTGACGCTGAGCCGCAGCGAGGATGCGCAGGACATCTCTGCCGAATTGTAAGTTCGCTGGGTGCTCTCGGTCCCCAGATCGGCCGAGCGCAACGAGGTCTCCGATAGCAACAGTGTGTGCCTTCAGCGAGTCGACCTCTGCGATGGGCAGATGGGCGCGGCCACCGGCCCCCCACAGCATCATGGTGAAACCATCGGCAGCATCCGGCGCGGATAGCGTGAGAGTGCAGGTGCTGCTCGCTCCACTTTGGTGGTGGAGTATCAGATGGGTGACGTCTGGCGCCCCGGAGTCGGCAGTGACCTCGACGATGGGTCCAAGCGCGCGCCACAGATCGGCGACCGCATGTGGCCCAACATCCCAGAGCCCGCCGTACTCGCGGCGCCACGGTGTGTTGAAGGGGTTGTCATCGCACAGCGCCGACCCCAACCAATAGGCGTCCCCGCCGAGCCACTCTGAATCGTCGGTGCTACGAAACCAGTGCATGACCGGAGGGGAGAACAGATGTGTGAAGAAGACCAACGTTGCGACTCCGCTGGCCCGCACAGATGCGACGAGCTTGTCTGCCACCTGCTCATCAAGAGCGATGGGCTTCTCCAGTAGAAGGTGCTTGCCAGCCTGGGCGGCACGAACAGCAAGAGTTGCCTGGACGTCCGGCGGGACCGAGAAGGACACCGCATCGACCTGCTTAAGGAACTCGTCGAAGTCCGCGTACCCAATTGCGCCGTAGCGCTCGGCAAGGGTGTTCGTGGCGTCTGGGTTGCGACCCCAGACGGCGGTTAGCGCGGCCTCGGGGGCTCCATTGATGCCTGGCGCGTGTGTCTCGCGCGCCCAGTACCCCGTACCCACCAGTCCAATGCGCATGAGGACGTCTTCTGTCATGGGTCGAGCTCCTCGCCGTTGTTGGCTCTGTTTGTTGCTGCCGCAGACTTGACTCGGTCGTGCAGGATCGCCTCTCGCACGGCACGCAGGGCTGGCGCGTGGTCAAGTGGCCCCAAATGGGGATGAGCATTCCAGAACTTCTCGAGCCCTAGCAGAGCTGCCCCAACGACAGGTGGGTCGCGAAGCAAGCGCACCCGAGCCGACGGCGCACTTTCACAGAGTTGGGATTTCAGGGGTTCCATGAGGACCGGATCGTTTGTCGCGAGAATGCCGCCACCGAGCACAACATCCGTATCTGTTGAGCCGAGGTCCAAGCGACGCATGGTCGTTGATACAAGAGCGACGATCTCCTCCGCCTGTCGCCTAACTATGGCCAGCGCAACGTCGTCTCCCGCAGTTGCGGCGTCGAACAAGATCGGGACAATATCGTGCAGGCGAACTGAGTCCAGCTCTTTCAAGTGGAATTGGGCAGCGACGTCAGTGGCTGTGGGCTCGCGATAGTGGGCGGCAACTCGACCAGACAGAACTGTTTGGGGACCACGACCGTCCTCTGCCCGCACCGCCCACCAGATCGCCTCCTCCGCTAGGCCCTGACCACCGCCCCAGTCTCCAGTGAGCCGGCCCAGTGCCGGAAAGCGAAGTTGTCTCCCGCTCGGATTGATGCCGACGCAGTTGATCCCCGCACCGCAGACAACAGCGACACCGAACCCTCGCTCGGTGCCAGCTCGCAGAACCGCGAATGTATCGTTCTCCACCGTGATCTGGTCTGACCAGCCGCGACGGGCGATCGCATCGTGTATCTCAGCGGTCTCCACTGGAAGGTCAGCGTTCGCCAAATACGCTGATACCTGCAAGAGAGTCGGGAATCCGGCCGTCGACAAAGCTCGGTCGACGGCCGGTGCAAAGGAACCTACTGCCGTGGCCGCACTCGACAGGTGGGGCTGAAAGGGGCCGGAGCGCTCCGTCGACAGCAGCACTCCTGCTGTCGAAAGCAGGACAAGGTCGGTCTTGCTGTTCCCGCCGTCGACAGCAAGAATCGCAGCAGGAACGTTGATCACGCGATCGCCCAAGGGAGCCACTCGCGGTTGTGCTCCAGCAACAAGCTGGTAAGAGTGCGAGCGTTGTCGACCTGACCCACCAGCGGGTGTGCCAGCAGGGCGGCGAACACGCGATCGCGGCCACCGTGGACGGCTGCCTCCAGTGCGAGTTGTTCGTAGGCGCTGACGTGGCTGATCAGGCCGGCGTAGAGAGCAGGAACCGGCGGAACGTCAAGGGGGGTGACGCCCTTCGTAGTGACCGAAGATCGAGTCTCAATCACTGCATCATCGGAAAGAAAGGGAAGGGTCCCGTTGTTCCGGACATTCACCACTTGCGGTGGTACCCCCTTGCCGCTCCCCACCAGCCCGGCCAGCAGGTCGACTGCCGCCTCTGAGTAGTACGCACCCCCGCGTTGTGTCAGCAGCGCAGGTTTGTGGTCAAGTGTTGGGTCTGCGTAGATCTCCATCAGCTGACTCTCGATCTGCGAGACCTGCCGGGCGCGCGTCGGCCGGCTTCGATTGGCCTTC
>JANLWJ010000179.1:0-6055 GCA_031364455.1 Actinomycetes bacterium
CCGAGCTACTCGACGAAACCGACTTCACGAGCCTCCGCGACAATGTCCTGAGCCTTTGGGAGGAAGTGACCGCCACCGTGCCCCCGGAGCACGCCCCGGCGCTTGCCGCCGTCATATCTGGTTCATGCGCACCTGACGACGGGCCCTGAGCATCGGGGGGTGACCGACACCGACTACTCGCTCACCGCCTCTCCGGGACGCCGCCTGCCGGTGGCAACGCACGCGTCCGGGATGCGGATCTGGGACCGCGACGGCACCGAATGGCTCGACGCGTGCGGCGGTGCGATGGTGATGAGTCTTGGTCACTGCCACCCTCGGCTGGTCAAGGCGGCCCAGGACCAGCTGGAGAAGCTGACCTTCACGTACCGGTTCTCGTTCTCCAACGAGCCGATGATCGAGCTGGCCGGTTTGATCCGCGAGATCGCCCCCATGGACAGGGGCTGGGCGTTCTTCAACTCCTCTGGGTCGGAGTCAATCGAGTCGGCGATCCACCTTGCCCTGCTGTACTGGCAGCACATCGGGAAGCCGGGAAAGACTGAGCTGATCTCGCGCTACCCGAGCTTTCACGGATCGACGCTGGGCGCGCTGGGGCTCTCCGGCTCGCGCTGGCGTCAGGGGTTCGAGCACGTGCTCGACGACAACCCGGTGGCTCAGGCTCCGAATGCCGACATCCGTTCCGGCCGGACACCGGGCGAAGAACTGGCATTCGGACTGCTGCAGATCGAGGACGCACTCGTCGCCCGCGGTCCTGAGAACGTTGCTGCCGTCTTCCTCGAACCGATCTCCGGAGCCAGCACCGCGGCCGTCGTTCCCCCGGACGGTTACCTCGAAGGAGTGCGGGCGCTCTGCGACCGTCACGAAGTCCTGATGATCTGCGACGAGACAGTCACCGGGTTTGGCCGAACCGGCCAGTGGTGGGGCGTCGACCACTGGGGCGTGCAGCCAGACATGGTCAGCTTCGCCAAGGGAGTGACCAGCGGGATGACGCCCTTCTCCGGCCTGGCCATCAGCGGCACGATCGCCGATGTCTTTGCGGCTGCACCGGAAGGGTTCCCCTTCGGTCATACGTACTCAGGAAATCCGGTGGGCTGTGCGGTGGCTGCAGAGGTGATCCGCACCATCGGAGACGACGGGCTCCTCGAGAACAGCACCGAGATGGGTAAGCGGCTTCATGAAGGGTTGGTCGAGATCGCCAACAGCTCCCCGCACATCGGGCAGGTGCGCGGACGGGGTCTCCTCCAAGGTCTCGAACTGGTGACCGACAAGGACTCACTGGAGCCGCTGGCCGGAGCCTCCTATCAACTGGCAGCTCTCGCCAGGGACGCTCACCTGATGATCTACTCCTGCCCGACCCCGCTACGTGGTCGGGTCATCGAGGCGGTGATGCTCGCGCCCCCACTGATCATCGACGAACGTGACGTCGACGAGATCGTTAACCGGCTGGGGGGCGCAGTTCAGGCTCTAGCGATCCGCTGACCAGGCAGTACCGTGCCGGTATGCGCATCGTAATCCTGGGGGCCGGGTTCGGCGGGCTCGAACTCGCAACCTCACTGTCGGAGCAACATGGTGACGCGCTCGAGGTCACGCTTGTCGATCACACCGAAGGCTTCACCTTCGGCTTTGCCAAGCTCGACGTCATCTTCGGCCGGTCACCTCCCGCTGCGGTTCGACACCGCTACAGCACCATCGACAAACCCGGGCTGCGCTTCGTCCAGGCTTCGGTTCGCGCGATCGACCCGCACAAGCGCCGCGTGCAGACCGACGCCGGCTCGTTCGACGCTGACATCCTCGTCGTTGCCTTGGGCGCCGACCTGGACGCCAGCGCGACACCAGGACTTGTCGAAGGTGGGTTCGACTTCTACTCAGAGTCCGGCGCGGAGGTCCTCGCTGCGGCGCTGCCGCAGTTCGGTGGCGGCTCGGTGGTCGTTGGCGTCACCTCGACGCCGTTCAAGTGCCCCCCAGCACCAAGTGAAGCCGCACTGCTCATGCACGACTACCTCACCGCGCGAGGTCTTCGTGGTGCGAGCCAGATCTGTTTGGTGATGCCATTCGGGGTCCCCGTCCCGCCATCGCCCGCCGCGTCAGCCGCGTTGCTGGAGGCGTTTGCGGAGCGCGGTATCGAGTTCGTTCCCGGACTGTTGGTCACCGGGCTTGATGCTGACAGTCAGCAGGCGCTCTTGAGCGACGGCACCTCTCGTCCATACGACCTGTTCCTAGGAGTCCCCCGACATCACGTCCCAGCCGTCGTCGAGCAGTCCGGTCTGGCCGTTGACGGCTGGATCCCGGTAGATCCGTACACGTTGCAGACGTCGTTTGCTGATGTCTATGCCGTCGGCGACGTCACCAGCGTCGGCACAGCAAAGGCGGGGGTCTTCGCGGAGGGGCAGGCCAAGATCGTCGCGCAGCAGATATCCGCGAGAGTCAACGGAGGCGTTGCGCAGCGATACGACGGACATGGCATCTGCTACCTAGAGTTCGGTGGTGGCCAGGTAGGTCAGGTCGACGTCACCTTCGTTCCCGGTCGGCCGCCGTCGGGCATCCTCGAGGGTCCGTCGGCAGACCTGGCTGCGCACAAGACGAACTTCGGTACCAGCCGCGTCGCACGCTGGTTCGGCTAAGCGCCGGCCACCAGACCGGGGTCGCCGAACACGTACTCGTTGAGCAGGTAGTTGATCTCTTGGATCGAGAGCGCATCGGTGTAGGCAACGTTGCGCGAGAAACGTGAGTAGTCCACCGCCTGCAACGCCTCCATGGCGCGAGGGTGCAAGAGCTGCAGGTAGATCTCGGTGGTCACCTTGCGCCTGGGGAAGTCGGTCTTCACCGTCCCGCAGCTGAACCCGAAGATCGTGAGCGCCACGTCGGCGTCCTCCGGTTTGCACTTGGCCACGATCCCCTGGTCCTGCACCTTCACCTTGGGGCGTCGGACGTCCCTGCGTTCCCAGATCTGGACACAGGTCTGCAGGTAGGTGCGTCCGGACGCGACAACGCCCTCGGAGTCGACGTAGTTGATCGACAGGTCGTCGTCGGTCGCGAGGTGGAAACCGGAGTCGAGCCGATTGACGACACTCCACTTGCGCCAGGAGCGGGGCACGACGAAAGCGATGTAGTCGCTGTACATCGCGCAGTGGTTGAAGAACGGCACCGAGAGCGCGTTGTTCCTTCCGAACGGCGGGTTCCCGACGCTGATTGCACCTCTCACGTTGAGCCGCTGCTGCAGGAAGTCGCCGCGTGCCACGTCTCGGTGCCGGGGCTCGATGTCGAAGCTGACGACGTCGACGACGCCGACATCTCGTGCGGCGTCGATGAAGGTGCCGGTGCCCCCGGCTGGTTCGATCCAGGTGCGGCCGACGGCATCGGGGACGGCTTCGATCACCTGCGCAACGACACGGTCGGCAACGGGGCGCGGTGTGTAGAACTGCTCCTTGCCCGTGACCCTGGTGTTGCCGTTCGGCGTCGGGCTTCGGCCCGCACCGCTGCGCATCGTCACCGGGCAAACGTAGCGGCAGGGGCGATCGCGCTGACGGTCTGTCGGGGCCAGCTAGTCCGGCTGGCGGCGCGCGTAGTCAGCCATCCCGGGAATGGTGAACGCGATCAGCCCCCGGTCGGGGGCGTAGACCAGACCCTTCTTGATGAGCTGGTCACGAGGCACCGAGAGCTCGTTCCGCTCTCGGCCGAGCATCTCCGCTACCTGCGCCATCGCTGTCGGCTCATCGGCCGACAGGTCGGCCATCGCCCGCATGATCTGGCGCTGCAGCGGCGTGGCCCGCTGCCATCTGGCGCGGTAGAGCCCCGCGTCCACCTCGCGACGAGCCTGCACGAGCCCGGCATCGGCGTCCTCTGCCGTGATCGGCGACGTGGCGGCGTAGTCCCAGGCGTACTTGCCACCGGTCTGGATCAGGTACGGGTAGCCGCGGCTGAAGTCGTCGACGCGGCTCAGCGCCTCTGGCTCCCAGGCGACGCCCAGCGTTTCTGCGGGAACCACGAGCGCCTCGTGTGCGGACGCCTCGTCGAGCGCCCCGACGGGGACGTACTCGTAGAGCCGCTCGGCATAGGACGTGGCCTTCGCGAGCACCTCTGGGAGCGACGGAAGCCCTGCCCCGACCACGACGAGCGGCAGCGGGTCTGCCCCCTGCCCCATCTCGTGCACAGCTGTGTTGATGGCGCGAAGCTCAGCCTCTGGGACGTCCTGCATCTCGTCGACCAGAAGGAGCGCACCGACGCCGAGGTCGCGCATCGTCGCGCCGATGGCTGCGAAGAGCTCAGGCAGGTCGACAGCTGGGTCGCCGGTGTCCGCCTGTCCGGACGCTACCTGCACGTCGAACCCGAAGGTGTAGCTGCCGTCAGGGTCCATCCTGAGGCTGAAGGCTCGGAACACCTGGAGCAGGCCAAGAAGCTTGCCGCGTTCGAACCGGCCGGTGGCCGAACGTAGCGAACGGTGCAGCGCCTGGGCGAGGGTCGGCAAGATGGAGCGCCCGGCCGCAGCCTCGACCTTGGCTGTCACCCAGCGGCGCTCCTCGGCCATCGCCTGGAACTCGTTGAGCAGGACGGTCTTGCCGACGCCGCGGAGGCCGTAGAGGACGCGCCCCCGCTCACCAACACCGAGCTCGAAGCGCTGCAGCAGCACGCCGAAGGCCTCGAGCTCGGCATCACGACCAGCCAACTCGGGGGGGCGTCGCCCTGCGCCCGGCTGGTACGGATTGCGCACTGGGTCCATACATCAGACTCTATAGGCACTCATAACGATATTACATACGCACAACCCCCGCCGCCACGAACGCGAGGAACGAGCGCTCGGGATCAGGGGCTCACGGCACCGGCTTCCAGCTGAACCCCGGCGGTGTGGGTGAGCAGGCACTCACCGCCTCACGGTGCATGGCTGCTTGGACGGAGGCGTAATCCGACTGGTTCGCTTGGTTGATGAGTTCGTCTGGGTCTCGCCGGTAGTCGTAGAGCTCTTGTTCCCCGTTGGCGTAGCTCACGTACAAGTATCTGCCTGTCCGCCAGCCGCAGTAGGCAGGGTGGTGCCGATCCTGAGTAGCTTCAAGAGCTGCCCCTTCGGGGCGTGTTGGCGCAAAGTAGGAAATGCCATCGGGGTTTACCAGGTTGACGCCTGTTGCTTCGGCCACGGTCGCGGCCAGGTCGGCGTTCGTGACGATTCCCTTGAACGTCGATCCTGCTGAGATCACGCCGTCCCAGCGGAGAAACATGGGAACGTCGGTGGAGCCAGAGTAGGGGGCGTACTTGTGCAGGAGACCGTGCTCACCCATCTGAAGCCCGTTGTCCGACAGGTAGACAAAGAGCGTGTTTTCGGCGCGGCTACCGAGTGCGTTCGTGATCTGACCTACTGCCTCGTCGACAGCCATGAGTGCCTGGTGCTGATCTCGCAGGTTCGTCGACATCCGGGTCGCGCTCACCACTGCTTGGGGTAGGAAGCTCGGCCTGTTCACTGTCAACTGCTTGACGGCAGCACTGACCGGCTCTCGATACCACAGGTCCTCGTGACGTGGTGCATAAACGAAGGGTGAGTGGGGACCGCTGGGGGCAAAGTAGAGGAATAGGGGTTGGTCGGCCGGAGTGCTCTCGATGAAGTCGACCGCCTCGGCCGCGACCACATCCGTTGAGTAGTCGGCCGGGCCTTGCGCAAACGACTCAGCTGGCCCGGTACCTCGTAGTTCGTAGTTGTAGTACGCCCCGGCGGCAAGAGAGGGTCGGCTCGACGGGTCATAGATGGTACGGAAGGTGTCCCACCCCGGCGGGATGTATCCAGGATCAGCCAGAGCGAACCCGTTCAAGTACTTACCGAAGAGCCCCGTCCGGTAGCCGCGGTCATGTAAGGCAACGGCAAGGGTGTGATCCTCCGAACCACCTGAGTGGAACACTGGCCAGCCCCCGTGGGGACCAACGTTCCGATACACCCCTGTGGTGTGTGAGTACTGACCTGTGAGAAGGGCTGTTCGAGACGGACAGCAGGTGGACGTTGGGATAATGCCGTTCTTCAAGGTCGCTCCCCGATCCCGGATCAGGAAGCTGGTGATCGGCATGGCGTCCATCGTTC
>JANLWJ010000204.1:0-1771 GCA_031364455.1 Actinomycetes bacterium
GTCTTTAAGTTGAATTTGATGGTGACTAAGTAAGCGCGAAATTTTTTTAACCCAAGAATTAATCGCAGTAAAGTCTACCGGCTTGGAATCAGCAGAGAGTATGTTCTTGAGGCTCCCTCGATGCAAAAATCCTCCGCAAAGGGCGTATAGTTTCATCAGTTCTTCTTTTGTTAGAAAGCCGTCAAGTATCCGCTCTACTTCCATGGGCCTGCCTGCTACCCCGGGCTTTTGGACACCTGGCTTGGGATAAAACTCAGGATGCAGCTGCTCAAGCCGTCGGATATTCCAGTCTGCAGCGTACGCGGACTTTATTTTCCCAGATCGTGTTCCCTCAATTTCTCCATGTGCCGTTAGGCAGGCTAGCGCAATAAGTTCGCAAACTGGCCTGCACCCGGTTCGGTTGACAGTCACTTAAGCTAATCCACGCCGCCGCTCGAACTCGATGGGACTCATATAGCCGATCGTCGAGTGCCGGCGCTTCGGATTATAGAAGCGCTCGATGTAGTCGAACACGTTGGCCTTGGCCTGATCGCGAGTTCGGTACATTTTGCGCGCCGTTCGCTCAGTCTTCAACGACGAGAAGAAGCTCTCCATCGCGGCGTTGTCCCAGACGTTGCCCGAGCGGCTCATCGAGCAGACCACGCCGTTATCGGCCATCAGTCTTTGGAACTGCTCGCTGGTGTACTGGCTGCCGCGATCGGAATGATGCAACAGCGCGTCGGGCTTGCCGCGTCGCCAGATTGCCATAACCAGAGCATCGGTGACCAGTTGTGCCGTCATCGCGGCGTTCATCGACCAGCCGACCACGCGCCGGGAGAACAGATCGATGACGGCAGCCACATAGAGCCAGCCCTCCGCCGTCCAGACATAGGTGAAGTCGGCGATCCATTTGCGGTTGGGAGCCGGCGCTTCGAAGCTGCGGTCGAGCACGTTCGGAGCGACGCCGGCCGCCTGTCGTTCACCAAGGTCGGGCGGCCGGCGACGCCTTCGCGGACGCGCTTTGAGGGCCTGCAACCGCATCAACCGCTCGACGCGGTGTCGTCCGCACGACACACCTTCGGCTGCAAGGTCGTGCCACACACGCCGGGCACCGTAGGTTCGATCGCTTCCGATGAAGCTGGCCCGAACCTTTGCGCTCAACGCTTCATCGCTGCGGCTGCGCTGGCTGCGCGGTCGCGTCAGCCAGGCATAGAACCCACCCCGCGAGACACCGAGCGCCTCGCACAACCAATCCGCCGGCCAGAGTCCCCGGTGCCTCGCAATAAAACCGAACTTCACATCGATTCCTTCGCGAAGTAGGCCGCGGCTTTTTTTAGGATATCTCGTTCGGCCTTGAGCTTCGTAACCTCGCGCTTCAGCCGCGCGATCTCAAGCTGCTCCGGCTTCATCTGACCTTGGCCGGGGAAGGCGTGCTGCGGATCGTCCGCAAACTGCTTTGCCCAATCCCGCAACTGCGTCGGATGGACACCAAGATCTTCCGCCGCCTGCGCATACGATACGCCGCGCTCCTTGATCAGCCGCACCGCCTCAAGCTTGAACTCCCGCGTGAACTTCCGCCTCTCCATGACACACCTCCTGCTCCATAAAACACCTAACTCGGTGTCTTCGGAACCGGGTGCAGGCCAATGGTCGTTCGTTTGATGCGTGCGCGTTCGAGCAGGATCGCGTGGCTTCTGCCGAAGTAGACGTCGGCCGGCGTTAGATTATCGAGGCTTTCGTGGTAGCGGCGATGATTGTAATGATCGACGAACGCATCGATCTGCCGCTCAAG